>CABVAS010000193.1 GCA_902496375.1 uncultured Collinsella sp. | reverse complement strand
CGCCCTCGGTACTCTCGACATGGGCCATGACCGGAAGGCCCATATCGTGCGCCGCCTTGCATGCCGCCGTGGCAACCTCCACCGGCATACGCAGCACGCCCGGCTCGCCCACCTCGGTCGCATCGAACACACCGCCCGTTACGAACAGCTTAATGACGTCGGCACCGCGCGCATACAGGTCGCGCACCTGTTCGGCTGCCTCGGCGGGACTGTTTGCCACCTGGGCGAACAAGCCCGCACCATGGCCGCCCGGCACCGTGACGCCCGTTCCCGGCGCCACCAGGCGAGGACCTTGATACTTGCCGGCATCGATAGCATCGCGCACGGCCAGATCGGCAAACAGCGGGTCGCCCGCGCCGCGCACCGTGGTCACGCCGCTTGCCAGCTGCTGCTGAGCGCTGCCCTTGAGGATATGGCGCACGATGGCGCGCCCCACGGGATTATCGAGCTTCTTCATCAGCGCGCCCGCATCGCCCGCCGAAACCGGTTTGCCCGAACCGCACAGATGCACATGCATATTGATGAGGCCTGGCATGAGATACGCCCCTGCCAGGTCGATGACCTCGGCGCCCGCCGGCGCCTGCGCCACAGCACTCGGCCCCATCCATGTGATGACACCGCGCTCAACGGCCACGGCCATATCGGGCTGCGGCTCCATATGCTCCGAGCCATCCAAGACGGTCGCATTGATAAACAACGTGGGACGATCGGCAGACGCCATATCGAGCTCCTCCCTCACGATTAACATGAACATTTGTCCATTATCACCTAATGCAGCGACCTAAAGTCGAGCATATCGGTTAACGGAGGGAAGAGGGGATGTGGGGGACGGAATACGTTGCAGCCCCACCCCAGCAACATCAGGGGAATGTCTCGATCTGTAACAGGTACAGGGTTATTGGGCCCCTTGATGTTACAGATCGAGACATTCGGTCGACGTTTCACCGGTTTGTCTCGATCTGTAACAATTACGAACTCAAACAACTTCTAAACGTTACAGATCGAGACAAAACCTCTCAGCGCCCATACCACTGGCGTCTCCACTCCTCAGCCAATTCAGCCTGCCGAGGAATACCCGCCAACCTCATTTTCTCGACCAGCTTCCCCGGGTCTTTGAGTTCGTTAAACGTAAACCGAAGCACCTTATGCCCGAGCATTGTCAGATGAGATTCCCGCTGACGCTCTGCCACGAATGGGTCGACCGACTCCCGGCCCTCACCGTTCTGCAAGGTGTACTTCCCCTTTCCGTCGAGCTCGCCGATGACACACGTCCCGTCCTCGAGCCGCCAAAAATAGTCGACGCGAAACACCTGGCTCGGATCGAGCGGGTCGCGAAACTCCGCCTGCAGCTCCGGAACCGGAAAGCCGTACGCAATAAAGAACGCTCGGAACCGAGACTCGCCGCCGTTTTCGGACAGCCCGTCCGCATACGACGCAATCGCCTGTGCCCTGCGATACCCTCGCCTGCCCTCGCAATCGGCGCGGAGGCGCTCGCACAAATCCCCACGTGATACGCCCTCCGCCCGCAATGCAGAATCGGCGATCGCCAGACCATACGAAAACGGCGCACGCAGCAGACAATCCTCCACCGTGCGCCAAAACGACGTCACCCGCACGCCGTCGACGCGCTCAAGCGCTCCCGCCATCTGAGGACGCAACAACCTGCACCCGCTGCTCAACGTCACCGAACAACCCGTCTTAACAAGAAAACGCGGCCCGAGCAGATCATTCGGCACCTCCAGGCCCCACAAAAGTGCCGCGTCATAACCCCAAAACGCCCAATCGGGATGAAATTCCGCAAGCCCTTTGATAGTCCTCAGCGCTCGCTCCGCCGGCGTCAATGCATCCCAATCATGCTGAAAACAGAACAGGTACGGCTCGGGCTCCGCGATATCGTCGGTTCCAACATGGCGTCGCAGCCACATGAGCTCGGTATTGTCATGCGTTGCGAGCAGCGCACCTTGCTTGGCCGTCTCCGTGAGCCGCGCGAGCATCCTATTCCGCGCCAACGTGTTGCGAGTCGCATGTTTGTGTTTGAGAACGGTATTAGACACTTTCATCACCACCACGTCAGACAAATGGACCATCGTCACCGTTGCCTCCGCTGGCAAATGTCTTGATCTGTAACAGGAAGACAGTCTTTAAGCCTCTAGTTGTTACAGAACAAGATCTTTCGGCAGCCGCCAACCTTCCGTCTCAATCTGTAACAGTTACGGGCCCAAACAGCCGCCAAACGTTACAGATTGAGACAAAGTCAGGGCTGTAGGGCGGCACCAGTCACATCCCCTACTCCCATTCTTGTTCGTAGATGTTGAGGGACTTCACGTAGCGCCCCTGGGCGCCCATGATGTCGCGGACCAGGCGCAAAAAGAAGCTGACGCACGAGGTGTCAAAGCCGTCCTGCAGATCCTCGGGATGCACCGCACCCGGTCCATCGACCGCCGTGTCACTCAGGCGCGCGATGTCATACAGATAGAGCTGTCCCGCCGTCAGCCAGACATCGTCGACGCAGGCGAGGCGCACCGCGATCGCGCCGTCGCTCCAATGCTCCTTTTGCACGATATGCGGGTCGTAGACATCAAAGCGAAGGTCGGCGCGCGTATCCTTCAGCGCAACCATGCCGTTCGCAGGATCCTTGTCCAAAATGCCAAAGCGCGAGAAATACTGTGTGTCGCGCACCTGCTCGAGCCGCTTAAGCGAGGCAGGCGAAAACGATGCCGGCGGCTCATCAACATACAGCTCGAGCAGCGTCTTGCCATGGCGATAGGGGCGCTCGAAGAGCAGCCAATCGGTAAACGCCATGTTGTAGGCCATGATTTCGTTTTGGGAAGGCTCGGTGCGATAGCTGAGCCACGGGTCGACAATAATCTCAAACTGCTCGCGCGCCGGCTCCAAAAACTGAAACTTCCGCAGCATCCAAAAATGGGCCATGTCGGCAATATCGTTGCCGACGGCTTCGGCCAGATGAGCTCGGTCTAAAACGTGGTCAGTCACGGCATCCTCCTCAAACTGATGAACCTCAATTTGAGCTTACGAGGAGGGTGGGCAGCCACTGTCAGCACGGACAAAATAGGCCGCCGGCTGCAAACCAACTGCTGACCAAACACTTGACGGGACACTTGACCGAATATGCGCGCCGCAACAAAACCGCAGGTAAACATAGACGGCCAACCCGCTCTTTTGAACCAGATGCCCGTAGCCACCACAGAAACAACAGGTGACCACAGCCCAAGAAGTCGACAAATGAACACCCGTACGTCGGCAAACGAACAAATCGGTCGCAAACCCGCAAGGAGTGTCCCCGAATGCCGGCACATAAGGAACGTCCCCAGCTGCCGGCACTTGGGGACGTTCCATTTGGGCCAGCCGTTGGGGACAGCCCTTGTCGATTCAGCTGTGGACAGCCGCCTTACAGCTCCAGCGCCTCGGCGACTTCGGCTGCGCAGGCCAGGCAATACGCTCGGCCACGGTTATACGTTC
>CABVAS010000192.1 GCA_902496375.1 uncultured Collinsella sp. | reverse complement strand
GGTTGGCGCCGGCGCCCAGGCCGCGGGTAAGGTCGGTGCCGATGTGCACCTTGATATCGGCATCAGAGATCGCGAGTGCCTGAGCATCGGTGTTGATGGCAACAAACTCGACGCCGCGGATGCCCTCTTCGATCATTCGATTGACCGCGTTGGTACCGCCGCCGCCGACGCCGACCACCTTAATGACGGCAAGGTAGTTGTTGATCTCTGTCTCGTGCATGTCGGTCCTCCGAACAAAGGTTATAGCCATAGCATGGGTCGACCCCTGCGCACATTAAACTTCAGGTTGAAAGTAAATGCAAAGGTAAACCGTATTATGTTTGCACATTATGAACGTATCAGTCAAATAATTGACCGTGAAAACCAAACAAACCAGATAAACGGCGTGGTATGGCCCCTCAACAAAGCATCAACCAGCGCTACGAGGTCGGAGCGTTCCTAAATGTATAGTTACCCGGAGAGCGCACATTGATATACGTTACGCCCTCTACCTGCGAAAGCAGCTTGGTGACTACGCGCTCCTTCTTGACGATATCGTTCGAATCGCCCAGCGACACCTCAATGCCGTTATTGAGGTTTGCCGAGATGGCTTCGACCGAAGGCGTGGAAATATCCTTGACTTGTCCCAAGAACTCGCTCGAAAAACCACGCACATAATCCAAGCCAGCCTTAACGGCCTTGGAGCTCACTGCCTGGCCGGAAACCGGAGCGACATCCGCCGAGACATCAGTCAACAACACCGCGCCATAGTGCTTAGCGAGCGCCAGCGCGGCATCGATTCCGGTCAAGGTATTTGAGCCCTGCCCTGTCGTGATGACGTTGCCTTGGTCGTCCACTTCGACCGACGTCGACAGTGGGGCGATCCAGGTGTCATCATCCCCGATGGCCCAGGCAAGGTCATCGGAACTGATATAGGCAATTGCGATGACCTTGCGCTCCATCGGCGTAATGATGAGCGTATGCGGGAACTGACGCTGGACATCCACGCCCGAGACCCACGGGTTCTGCTTGAGATCCTCGGTAATCTGGTCGGGATCGACGTTAAAAAGCGACGTTCCCTCGGGCAAATCGATCAGCTGGATAGCATCGTGCTTCGTCACATGCTCGCTGCCTTGAATCTGAATATCAGTGGCGGTAAACAATCCAGAGTTAATCACCACGATGGCAACGACGACGAGCACGGCCAAGACGGCCAGAACGCCGCCCACGATTTTACCTTTGCCTGCAACGACAGAAGCGGCGTCTGATGTTTTATTTACCATCGCCCCAAGTGAAGACAACGGGTTGACGCCTTTTTTACCCGAAGGCTTCTTGGCGGTAGCCGGCACCGATGTCAGCGAGCGCGGTTTCGATGCGCCCAGCGTGCGACCTGGACGCGGCGCTTTAGTTCCCGTCGAGGGCTTAGGAGTTGCCATGGGACGGGCGGGTTTGGCGCCCATAACAGGCTTTGACGTCACCGAGGGACGCGAGGACTTTTTTGCGGCCGGACGATTACCGAGCTGCGAGCCGACGACCGGACGACTGGTCTGTCGAGCATGCCCGACAGACTTAGAATGCGCGACGGTATTGCGTTGAGGTTTGGCAGGCGCGCCGGAACGCCCTCCGGCGCGGCGGAAGGTGGGTTTCGATGCTCTAGAAGCCGAGGAATTTAACTTCCGGTCTGAGCTCGATGCCATACGCCTCCCTCACCTTTCCGTGCACATGTCTGATAACCGCGGCAACGTCATCGGCCGAGGCAGTTCCGTTATTAACGATAAAATTAGCGTGAACGGGCGAAACTTCCGCGCCGCCAATTGAAAAACCCTTTAATCCACAATCCTCGATAAGCTTGCCCACACTCGCATCGGGCGGATTGCGAAAGACCGACCCGCAGGATGCGCGACCCATGGGCTGCGTACGCTTGCGCCTCGTCAGGTACCGCTCCATGCGCTCGCGAATGTCGGCCTTGGGCGCCGGTTTAAGCTTGAGCACGCACTCGAGGATGATCTCATTGCGGGGAAGGCTACATTCGCGGTAGCCCCAAGTGATCTCGGACCCCGCATAATGCTTGATACCGGATGCCGGGTCAAACGTTACGACATCCTCAACCAGCGAGCCAATCCACTCGGTCCGTGTGCCGGCATTCATAGATATCGCACCGCCGACCGAACCAGGGATGCCAACGGCAAACTCAAGGCCCGAGAGGCTACGCGACAGGGCATCGTTGACCAGGCGCGCAAACATCACGCCCGCACCGACCGTCAGCGTACAACCGTCATCGGCAACAACCGTGCGCTGAAACTCACGTCCGAGCGAAATGACGGCGCCGCGATAACCGCCATCGGCAACCAGCAGATTGGAGCCCTTGCCGATGATGACCCACGGCACCTGCTCGCGATCGAGCACCGCCACGGCGCGGCGGAGGGCATGATAGCTATGGCACGTCACAAAGAGGTCGGCCTTGCCGCCGATACGATAGCTCGTATGACGCGCAAGACGCTCGTCCTCGATCACATCCGTGTCGATCATGCCCGAGAGCGCCATGACGGCGTTAAACAGACCCATTAGACTTAAGCGTCTTTCTTGGCAGTCAAATACTCGATAAACTCGGGGCCGACGGTCGTAACGTCACCGGCACCCATAGTGAGCAGCAAGTCGCCCTCGCCCACCATCTGCTCGAGCTCCTGATTGAGCTCAAGACGGCTGGAGCAGTACACGACCTCCTTGCCAGGATGCTTGGCGCGCACGGTATCGGCGAGCATCTTAGAGGTAACACCCGGAATGGGCATCTCGCCAGCCGAGAACACATCAATCAGCAGCAGTTTATCGGCATTGGCAAATGCATCGGCAAAGTCGTCGCACAGGGCCTGCAGGCGCGAATAGCGGTGCGGCTGGAACACGACGTCGACGTGCTTGTAGCCCAGCGACGAAGCGGCAGCAAGCGTCGCCTTGATCTCGGTGGGGTGATGGCCGTAATCATCGACCACGGTGATGCCATCGATATCGCCCACGTGGGTAAAGCGACGACGGACGCCCTCAAAGCTCGAAAGCGCCTTGGCGGCGGCGTCGATGTCAAGGCCCAGGACATGGGCGACGGTGAGCACCGCCGTGGCGTTGAGCATGTTGTGGCGACCGGGATTACTCTTGATCTCCACAGCGTGCTCAGTGCCGTCCTCAAAGCGAACGATAAAGTCGCTCTGGATGCCCTTGACATCCGGGTGCATGCAGACGATGTCGTTGCTCTCGGCAAAGCCGTAGGAAAGCACGTGACGGCCCGTCGACTTGGCGAGCTCGACCAGATGCGGGTCCTCACCGCAGACGATGACGGTGCCGTCCTCGCCCACCAGGCTCATGAATTTGGCGAAAGTCGCCTCGATCTCCTCGATACCCGAGTAGTGATCGAGGTGGTCGGCCTCGACGTTGGTCACAATGACCACGTTGGGGTTCAGGAACAGGAAGGAACTGTCGGACTCGTCGGCCTCGGCGACAAAGTAGTCGCCCGAAATCTATAGAT
>CABVAS010000191.1 GCA_902496375.1 uncultured Collinsella sp. | reverse complement strand
CTACTAGAACAAGAAAACCACCACAAAGGTGCCTGTCCCCTTTGTGGTGGTTTTTGGCGCGGATGGGTTAGTTGAGGGCGGCTTGGGCTAGGCGGGCTTCGGCGGCCTCCTCGGTGACGCCCAATGCCACGGCGAACTCCTCGATGGAGCGGCGCTTGGCTTCCTTGAGTACACGCATATAGTAAGAGCTGGGCTTTTTATCGGCTTCCTCGGCCTGGCGAATGCGGTGCATCATGGTCTTTGCCACGCGGACCGTCTCGGGCGCGCCCAGCTTGAGCTGCTGCTTAAAGTGCGTCTCCTCAAGCGAGCTGTTGCGCTCGGTAAAGGTGTCGCACTCCAGCTCGTCGTAGTGGCTCAGCAGGTGCTCGGCATCTTGCTGCGAGATGGCAGCGTGCAAACGGTCGGCCTGCGCCACGGGGTACATAAGGATCGTCTGCGCATGTCCCTGCTTGGTCTCGAGCAACAGCATGGGCTGCGGCGTGTCGTCCCTAAAACCGACGACGGTGCAGACTCCCTGACCCGGATGAATGACGTGTTGACCGATTGAGAACATGCTACCTCCAACTTATACGAATTTACGTATGTCTAGAATAACACGCTGACGTGCGCAAATCCTCACTTTATGCAGGAAAAGCACACAACTCTGATAGGTAAGAGTATTCGATAAAAGACACAGCTCATCCACACCTTTATGCATTTTCAACGCGTGCATAATCTGCAGGCAGACCGGCATCTTTGAGTGAGTCCATACAAGCTGTAGTCAATTTTGTGCATATGCAATTTCGATTGGCTTTACCCTGCGACAGTGTCCGTCGCTTGTGATAGAGTGCTACAAACTCTGGCTTTTGCCCTACGAGTGACCAAGAGCTCGGGGGCTTTAACACAAGGAGGATCTATGCCCGAGAAGATTGAAGAGCTGGTACGCGCTGCGCTTGCTGCGGCCCAGGAGGCCGGCGACCTTTCCGCATTTGAACTTGACGATTGCGCTATCGAGCGACCGGCTGACACTTCTCATGGCGAGTGGACCTCTACCATGGCCCTGAAGTCCGCCAAGCTGGCCCACTGCGCCCCGCGCAAGATCGCCGAGGCCATCGTTGCCCATATGCCCGAGGATCCCGCGATCGAGAAGGTTGAGATCGCAGGCCCCGGTTTCATCAACTTCTACCTCTCCGTTGCCGTCAAGAATGCCATCTTTGGCGAGGCTCGCGAGAAGGGCATGGACTTCGCTAAGTCCAACGTCGGTGGTGGCCTGAAGACCCAGGTCGAGTTCGTTTCCGCCAACCCCGTCGGCCCCATGCACATCGGCCACGGCCGCTGGGCCGCGCTGGGCGACTCGCTCTGCCGCGTTATGGATCACGCCGGTTACGACATCCAGCGTGAGTTCTACATCAACGACCACGGCTCTCAGATGAACACCTTCGGCAACTCCATCAGCACGCGCTATATGCAGCTTGCCGACATCATCGCCAAGCAGGGCGTGGATATCGACGAGGCTCACAAGCTGCTGATCGCCGACCGCGACGCCTTTGTTGCCGACGAGAACGACGAGCATCCCGAGACCCATCCGTATCAGGACAACTTTGCCGAGACCCTGGGCAAGGACTCCTACGGCGGCGACTACATCATCGACGAGGCCGCCGAGTTCTGGCGCACCGACGGCGATAAGTGGGTCAACGCCGATCCGCAGGAGCGCATGGAGAGCTTCCGCGAGCGCGGCTATGTAAAGATGGTCGACAACATGCGCGACCTTTGCCATGCCGTTAACTGCGACTTCGATCGTTGGTTCTCCGAGCGCTCGCTGTATGTGAAGGACACCGAGGGCGAGACCGCCGGCACCTCCGCCGTCGACCGCGCTTTTGAGAAGCTCGACAAGATGGGCTATCTCTACACCAAGGACGGCGCCCTGTGGTTCCGCTCCACCGACCTGGGCGATGACAAGGACCGCGTTCTGATCAAGTCCGATGGCGAGTACACCTACTTCGCCTCCGACGTTGCCTATCACTGGGATAAGTTCCAGCGCGTCGACCACGTCATCGACATCTGGGGCGCCGACCACCACGGCTACATCGAGCGCGTCCGCTGCGTCTGCGATGCCTTGGGTTACCCCGGCAAGTTTGAGGTTCTGCTGGGCCAGCTCGTCAACCTGCTGCGCAACGGCAAGCCCGTCCGTATGTCCAAGCGTAAGGGCACCATGGTGACCCTGCAGGAGCTCGTCGACGAGGTCGGCTCCGACGCTGCCCGTTACACCCTCATCTCCAAGAGCTCCAACCAGATGGTCGACTTCGATATTGAGGCCGTCAAGAAGCGCGACAACTCCAACCCGGTGTACTACGTGCAGTACGCTCACGCCCGCGTGTGCTCCATCCTGCGCCGTGCCGCTGACGTTACGCCCGAGCAGGCTGACGAGATGGGCATGAAGGCCGTCGCCGCCAAGGCCATCGGTGAGAACGTCGATTACTCGCTGCTGACCGACCCGACCGAGCTCGCCCTTTCGCGCAAGCTCAACGAGCTCACCGACCTCATCGCCAGCTGCGCTCGCGACCGCGCCCCGTTCCGTCTGACGCACTTTGCTGAGGAACTCGCCGGCGACTTCCACAGCTTCTACGCTGCCTGTCAGGTGCTGCCGAGCGAGGGCCGTCCCGTCGACCCCGAGCTTTCGCGTGCCCGTCTGGCCGCTTGCGATGCCGTCCGTGTGACGCTCGCCCTGGTGCTCACCCTCGTTGGCGTTTCCGCGCCCGAGCAGATGTAAGCTACGGGTCATTTGACCGTACAGACTTGGTTTAACTAAGCCTTGAAAGCCCGATCTCCCACGGAGGTCGGGCTTTTTGCAAACGCCGACGTATTGACGAATTTGGAACTGCTGGAAATACGAAACTATGCCGGTTTACTACGATGAAATGAGAAATTCCAACTACGCCGGCTTTTCGCAAAAAAGTGCAAGGCATCTACCTGCGGTTTTAGTTCAACAAGTTTCGGAGTGATCGCGGTTGAGCGATTCATCGTAGTAAACCGCCACAGTTTTGGCGGAGGCAGTCAGATTTGTGGGTGTTAAACCAAAGATTGTCCCTTTTGACTAGTCGTTTAAGAACGTCCTCAATGACTAAGTTGCAGGTGGTTGCGGTTGTGTTACACTAACGCTGCGTATATGACGCAAATATCTCGATACAGATCAATGATGTCCGTCGGTATTTGACGGAGCTAGACTGTTTAGCCGCCCTGAAGGTTTATGCAGGGAGCATGTGATCACAGGGCTTGAAAAGAAAGTTGAGCAAACACTGTGTCTGATCAACAGCAAGAAAACGAAATAACGACGACGCAAGCCGCTCCCGCTGCACCGGTTGCGTTGGACCAGGTCGCGGCGCCCGCGCAAGCCTCGGCTCCTGAGACGCCTAAGGCTGCTTCGACGCCTACGTCTTCAGCGGCTGAGAAGGCCGTGCCTGCAACTGGTGAGGAGGCTGCTCCGGCAAAGCCCAAGCGTACGCGCCGCACGGTCAAGCCTGCCACTGACG
>CABVAS010000190.1 GCA_902496375.1 uncultured Collinsella sp. | reverse complement strand
CATGAAGGTCGCGGTGTCGGGTGCATTTCATAGCCCCTATATGGCCGAGGCGACTGAGGGGCTGGCGACGTATATCCAAGCCGGCCACGCGCCGTCACCGCTGCTGATTCCGGTCATGGCAAACATGACGGCGGCGCCCTATCCGGCGGACCCGCGAGCGGCATCGGATGTCTTGGCCAATCAGGTGAGTCATGCCGTTCGTTGGGTCGACACGCTGCATGCTCTGCAGAATCAGGGCATCGACACGTTTATTGAGGTCGGCCCTGGCAAAACGCTGTCGGGCCTGGCCAAGCGTACGCTGAGCGACGTTCGCGTGTATTCGTGCGAAACGGCCGAGCAGGTCGCAGCTATTGCCGACGAGCTCGCATAGTCCACAGGGCTGTAACCCGAAAGGAATGACATGGGCAACTTGAACAACGGCGCGCTCGAGCGCAACGACTCACGTCGCGTGGCACTGGTCACGGGCGGCTCGCGGGGTATCGGCCGCGCCTGCGCTGTCGGTCTGGCGGAGGACGGCTTTGATATCGCCGTCGTCTATGCCGGCAGCGTCGATGCGGCGCGCAAGACGTGCGAAGCCTGTGAGGCGGTTGGCGCCACGGCACGCGCATATCAATGCGACGTGGCCGATCCCGCTGCCGTCAACGCGTGCGTGGAAGCGGTCCTCAACGACTTTGGTTCCATTTGGGCGCTCGTCAACAACGCCGGCTTCACCCGCGATGGCCTGCTCATGCGCATGGGCGATGACGCATTCGATCGCGTGCTCGATGTCAATCTCAAGGGAACATTCAATATGACGCGCGCGCTCACCAAGACCTTTATGCGCCAGCGCGGCGGTTGCGTCGTCAACATGAGCTCGGTCGTGGGCCTGATGGGCAATGCCGGGCAAGCCAACTACGCTGCTTCCAAGGCGGGCGTGATAGGGCTTACCAAGGCGGTGGCGCGCGAGCTTGCGCCTCGTGGCGTACGAGCGAACGCGGTCGCCCCCGGGTTTGTCGAGACAGATATGACGGCAAAGCTCTCGGAGAAGGTGCGTACGGCAACCGAGGAACAGATTCCCCTTAAGCGCATGGCGCGTCCCGAGGAAGTGGCCGGCGTGGTGCGCTTTTTAGCGAGCGATGCGGCTGCTTACATTACGGGCGAGGTCGTGCGCGTCGACGGCGGAATGGCGATGTAGAAACCAGGGCCGAAGAACGGCTTGGATGAGGAGACCATGATGGAACAGAGAGTTGCAATCACCGGCATCGGTGCCGTATCGCCGCTCGGCAACACCGCGCTTGCCACCTGGGCGGCCATGTGCGCCGGGACCTGTGGCATCGGCCCGATCACGCACTTCGATACCGATGCGTTTACCGTCAAGGTGGCGGCCGAAGTCAAGGGCTTTGACGGCAACGAGTACTTTGGCAAGCGTGACGCCAAGCATCTCGACCCCTGCGTTCAGTTTGCGATGGCGGCTTCGGACGAGGCAATGCACGATGCGGGCTTTGATGTCGAAGGCGCCATCGATCGTGAGCGTCTGGGCGTCTACGTGGGCTCGGGCGTGGGCGGCATGACGACGCTCGTCGACAACGTCCACATGATCGCCGATCGTGGACCTCGCCGCGCATCGCCCTATATGATTGCGATGATGATTCCCAACATGGCTTCGGGCAATATCGCGATCCGCCACAAGGCAAAGGGACCGACCCTGCCAGTCGTGACTGCTTGCGCGACCTCGGCCCATGCGGTGGGCGAGGCGTTCCGCGCCATCAAGCACGGCTATGCCGACGCGATCCTCGCGGGCGGCGCCGAGGCGGCCATTATCCCCGATGCCGTTGCAGGCTTTACGTCCTGCCGCGCATTGACCACCAACCCCGATCCTGCGACGGCTTGCCGCCCGTTCGATGCAGACCGCGACGGCTTTGTGATGGGCGAGGGCGCTTGCGTGCTGGTACTCGAGAGCATGGAACATGCGCAGGCGCGCGGTGCGCACATTTATGCCGAGGTCGTGGGCTACGGTAACACCGATGATGCTTATCACATCACGAGTCCCGATCCCAAGGCTGCCGGCATTGCCCGCGCGATATCGCTGGCGGTGGCCGAGGGCGACGTCAAGCCTTCCGAGGGCCTCTACATCAATGCCCACGGCACCTCGACCAAGCTTAATGATTCGTCCGAGACGGCGGGCATTAAGCGAGCGCTCGGCGAGGACGCGGCGCGCGCCGCACATGTCTCGTCGACCAAGTCGATGACGGGGCACATGATCGGTGCCACGGGGGCCATTGAGGTCATGGCCTGCGCCATGGCACTCGAGCAGGGCGTGGTGCCGCCGACCATTAACTACCACACGCCCGATTCCGCCTGCGATCTTGATTACACGCCCAATCGCGCGGTTCGCGCCGACCTTACCTGGGCGCTTTCGACCAACCTGGGCTTTGGCGGGCACAACGCCGCCATCGCGCTGCGTAGATATACGAGGAGCTAGAGCATGGATTCCAAAAGACTTGCCGAGATAGCCGATGTGATGGAGGACCGCGGCCTTACGCGCGTACGTGTTGAGGAGCCCGATGGCACCGCGGTCGAACTCGAGCGCGCGAGTGCCGCGCAGCCGGTTGCCGTGCCCATGCCTATGCCGAGCGCCATGGCCGCTCAAGTTGCAGCTCCCACAGTCGCGCCTGCCGCACCGGAGCCCGCCACGCAGACACCTGCCGCCGCGCCGGAGCCCAAGGGCACCGAGGTGACTGCTCCCATGGTGGGCGTCTTCTATGCTGCCCCTGCGCCGGGCGACGAGCCGTTTGTGCGCGTGGGCTCCAAGGTCAAGGCCGGCGAGACCCTCTGCATCATCGAGGCCATGAAGGTTCTCAACGAGGTGACGGCCGAGGCAGACGGTGAGGTGCTCGAGATCTGCGTGGCCGACGGCGACCTCGTGGAGTTTGGCAGCTGCCTCATGAGGATCGGATAGGTGATATCCATGAACAAAGAAGAGCTCAAGAAGCTGTTGCCGCATCGCGAGCCGATGCTTTTGCTCGACGAAGCCGAGCTGGTGGGCGACGAGGCCCACGGCAAGATCACGATTACAGGCGACGAGTACTTTTTGCAGGGACATTTTCCGGGAAACCCGGTCGTTCCCGGCGTGATTCAGTGCGAGATGCTCGCCCAGAACTGCTGCGTGCTGCTGATGGGCGATGAGGAGGCGCGCGGCGCGACGCCGTTCTACACGAGTCTGGACAAGGTGCGCTTTAAGCGTCCGGTGCGCCCGGGCGACACGGTGGATCTAGTGTGCTCCATCACGCGTGCGCGCGGGCCGTTCCGCTTTGCGACGGGTACTGCGAGCGTCAACGGTGAGGTTTGCTGCCGCGCCGATATGTCTTTTGCACTCATGCACGAAAGTTAAGGAAGGCTCCATGTTCGACAAAGTGCTCATCGCCAACCGCGGCGAAGTCGCGGTCCGTGTTATCCGCGCGTGCCGCGATATGGGCATCAAGACCGTCGCCGTTTATTCCACGGCCGATGCGGACGCGCTACACGTGCAACTTGCCGACGAGGCGTATTGCATCGGCGGCCCGCG
>CABVAS010000189.1 GCA_902496375.1 uncultured Collinsella sp. | reverse complement strand
GTTCCGCCGATGGGGGAGTGCCGGTCGTGGACTCTGTGCGCTGCCACTATGAGGGCGACCGTTCGTGTGTTCGTGCCCATGCGGTCACGGAGGCATTGGGTCGCATTGTCTGCGTGCTCGATTCTATGGAATAGACGTGTTTTAAGGGGCCTCCGGGCCCCTTAATTGTGGAGATGGGGACCTCAGAAGAATTTAGCGTTTGTGCTGTTCATAGGTGTATTTTTGCCTGCCTTGTTCTTATTTGGCCCTTTATGGTCAAGCATTTGGTCAGTGTTTGGTCGGCTTTTGGTTGGGTTTTGGAAAGGTCGGCTGCATATGATTTATCTGAACGGTTGACCACGAACAGCCGTTCGTTTATTATCGATGCAGGTTGTTAAGAGGAGGGCTATTCATGGCCAAGAATTCAGGTCCCGTACGTACCGTTCATGCTCGCACGACGGGTAAAGAGCGCGATGAGATGATCGCCACCACCAAGGCTGAGATCGAGAAGAAATTCGGCCAGGGTTCCATCATGAGGTACGGCGACGGTGGCCCCGAGCTCGAGGTCGAGGCCATCCCTACGGGCGCTCTGGCACTCGATGCCGCGCTGGGTATCGGCGGCGTGCCGCGTGGCCGTATCGTCGAGATTTACGGTCCTGAGTCCTCCGGTAAGACGACGCTTTCGCTCGAGATCCTGGCCGAGGCCCAGGCAATGGGTGGCGTTGTGGCATTTATCGATGCCGAGCATGCGCTCGATCCCACTTATGCCGCGCGTATCGGCGTGGATATCGACGAGGTGCTCATTTCTCAGCCCGATACGGGCGAGCAGGCGCTCGAGATTGTTGACATGCTCGTGCGTTCCGGCGCCATCGATGCCATCGTTGTTGACTCCGTCGCCGCGCTGACCCCGCGTGCCGAGATCGAGGGAGAAATCGGCGACACTACGGTCGGTCTTCAGGCTCGCCTGATGAGCCAAGCGCTCCGCAAGCTCGCCGGCTCGCTGTCTAAGTCCAACACGACGTGCATCTTCATTAACCAGCTGCGTGAGAAGATCGGCGTCATGTTCGGCAACCCCGAGACCACGACGGGCGGCCGCGCCCTTAAATTCTTCTCTTCGGTGCGTATCGACATTCGCCGTATCGATAGCATTAAGCTTAAGGACGAGGTTATCGGTAACCGCGTGCGCGCTAAGGTCGTTAAGAACAAGGTGGCAGCTCCGTTCCGTTCTGCTGAGTTCGACATTATGTACGGTACGGGCATCTCTAAGGAGGGCTCGATTCTGGACATGGCTGTCGAGTGCGGCATCTGCAAGAAGATGGGCTCCTGGTTTGCCTATGGCGAGGACAAGCTCGGCAACGGTCGCGAGGCCGCCAAGGCGTTCCTGCGCGAACACCCCGATTGCGCCGACGAGATTGAGCATAAGGTCCGTCTTGCCTGCGGGCTTGAGTTTGATGACGATGCTCCGTCCGAGGTAGAGCTGACCGATCAGCCTGCGCCTGAGGAGTTTGACGAGCTTTACGCCATCGATGGTTCCGCCATGCTCGATGATGACGACGAGTAGCGGTTACGCTCATGTCGTATACGGTGACCGAGGCCACGGTCGTCTTTCCCGATAAGAAGGCGGCCTCCTCGTTCTCGAGCGGGTATGCGTCCAAAAAGCCTTGCGCACATATCGATTGTGAGCTTGAGGGCGGTTTTGAGCGGTCCATTTGGATTCCCGTGCGGGTCGCGCGCCTGTATGTCAAAAACCGCCCCGATCTTCCCTGTGATTGGGATAACTTTCGTGAGGCGGTGCAGCTCATCGAGCGTAAATGTGCACTTACCATGGTGACTGAGATGTTATCGCGCCGCGACCATGCGACGGGTGAGGTCCGTGACAAGCTGGCTCGCTACGGTTTTCACCAGCCCGCGATCGATTTCGCCGTCGAGCGCGCCACCGAGTATCGCTTTTTAGACGAGAATCGCTTTTGCTCGTACTTTATCGAGGAACGCAAGCGGCGCGGTTGGGGACAGCGCAAAATCGAGACCGAGCTCAAGCGACGTCATGTTGTGCTCGATGACATTCCCGGTTATCCCGAGGATTATTTTGCCGTCGAAGACGATTTGGCGCGTGCGTCAGCCCTGCTCGCCAAGCGGCGTGTTCCAGAGACGCGCGGATTCGAAAAACTGGTTCGTTTTTTGATGGGCAAGGGCTTCTCGTATCACATCGCCGCCGATGCCGTTAAGGCACGTCTCGATGCCGAATGCGAGGAATGTGCGCTTTAGGCGTATGCGTTTTGTGGCCCCGCCGCTCACCGCGTTTTAGCCGCCGTACTGGGGCCATTTATTTGACAGTTGTTGTGGTTCAACGTACGATAAACACTGTCATTTGCTTTGTGATATGTGCTCATCTGTGATGAGTTTGTTTATATGTTTATCTGTATCCGACCCGCATAAGCTGCGCCCATATTACTCAAATGTCGCGAGCCGTTCATAAGGACGGTTCGCTTTGTTGTGTAACGAATCCATAAAAAGGAGTGAGCATGCCTATCATTGCAGCGCTCGTTGGCATCGTTTTGGGTGCCATCGCCGCCATTGCCTACATGCGCACCGCCAAGCAGGGTAGTCTTCACGAGGCCGACGAAAAGATCCAGTCGGCACACGCACAGGCTGAGTCCCTGATCGGTGATGCAAAGCGTCAGGCCGAGACCCTCAAAAAAGAGGCTCTGCTCGAGGCTAAAGAGGAGATCATCAAGAACAAGCAGGCCGCCGAGGCCGAGGACAAGCAGCGCAAGAGCGAGATTCGTACGCTCGAGAACCGCGTGATGCAGCGCGAGGAATCCCTCGATCGCCGCAACGACGCTCTCGACAAGCGCGAGCATCAGCTGTCCAGTCAGGCCGGTCAGGTCGAGAAGCGCTCCCGTGAGCTCGAGGAGCTCTGCGCAAAGCAGACCTCCGAGCTCGAGCGTATCGCCGACCTTACCCGCGAGGATGCCCACAAGGAGCTCCTCGATAAGGTTCGCGGCGAGGTCACCCACGAGGCCGCCACGATTATTCGCGAGTCCGAGCAGCAGGTTCGCGCCGAGTGCCACAAGACCGCCCAGGAGATTCTGTCCCTGGCGATTCAGCGCTGCGCTGCCGACCACACTGCCGAGGTCACCGTTACCTCCGTGCACATTCCCTCTGATGACCTCAAGGGCCGTATCATCGGTCGCGAGGGTCGCAACATCCGGACCTTCGAGCAGGTTTCCGGCGTCAACCTCGTGATCGACGACACGCCCGAGACCGTCGTTCTTTCGAGCTTCGATCCGGTCCGTCGTGAGACCGCCCGTGTTGCTCTGGAGAACCTCATCGCCGACGGCCGCATTCACCCCGCCCGCATCGAGGAGATGTATCACAAGGCTGCCGACCTGGTTCAGCAGCGCGTGCGCGAGGCTGGCGAGCAAGCTGCATTCGATACCGGCATTCACGACCTGCACCCCGAGATTGTCAAGACCCTTGGTGCCCTGCGCTACCGTACCTCGTTTGGTCAGAACGTGCTTCAGCACTCCCTCGAGGTCTCTGACCTGTGCGGCGTAATGGCACCAAGGGTC
>CABVAS010000188.1 GCA_902496375.1 uncultured Collinsella sp. | reverse complement strand
TCTCAGCGCGAGGCCTCGGCTTTTTCTGTCCCATGGTATGGCGGCTACGAGCGCGTCTCCATCTTGGCGTGGCACTTGGGGCAGGTGACGCGGATCTTGCCTTTGCCCTTGGGAACGGAGAGCATCTGGCCGCAGTTGGGGCACTTGAGATAGGCCGTGGTCTTGCGGCCCTTCCACATCTTCTTGGCTGTGCGCTTGGCACGTTCAAAGTCTTCCTTGCTAGTACCGGCTGCGCGCGAGGCGTTGGCCGCTGCAGCTCCGCCGCCCAAGCTAGCTACAAACTTGCCCAAGCCGGGTACGTTTGCAGTCGCGGCGACAAAGGCCTCGTTCTCCTTGTGACGTGCGTCGATATTCTTGGACAGGCCGCGCAGCGCGCCAATCACGATTACGGCGATGGCAATCCAGCTGAGCCACTGGATGCGGGCTATCGATCCGATCATCGCGATGACGATGCCGGCAAAACCCATCACGATGGTGAGTTCATCGGCACCATTGCGACCCTTCATAAAGTCATTCATGCAAATTGCCTTTCGTTCGATATGCTGCACGCCTTTATACCCGATTTAGAGCAAGGGGGACAGGTTAATCTGCACCAATGTGGTGCAAACATACCTGTCCCCGGAATACCAAGACGGTGCAAAGAAGTCTGTCCCCAATGCCCCAATTACTTGGAGAGCTTGTCGACGACGCGTTCGATCTCGGCGAGCTTGGCGGCTTTGAGGTCTTCGTCGCCCGATTCGATTGCCGAAGTCACGCAGCCCTCGATATGCGCCTTGAGCACGTCGGCGTTAATGCGCGCGAGGAGCGCCTGTGTTGCCATGAGCTGCGTGGAGATGTCGACGCAGTAACGGTCCTCCTCGACCATTCGCAGGATGCCGTCGATCTGTCCGCGTGCCGTCTTGAGCATACGGGTCACCGATTTATGGTCTGCCATCATGGCGGGTCCTCGTTTCTGGTCGGGGGAGGGGTGCGTTCAGGTCGCTACGCGGCGGTCACAGACAGGGCGTGGAATTTCTCGCCCGCGGCCTCGACAGCGGCGGCGAGTTGCTCGGCGGTTACGGTGTCGGCGCACTCAACCTGGACGGTCTGGGTCTCGTGATCGGCGTCGGCGTCGGTCACGCCGGCCACGTTGAGCAGCGCCGTCTCGACGGTGGCATCGCAGTGGCCGCACATAAGGCCGGAAGTCTTGATCGTGTAACGCATGGGTATTCCTCTCTGTTGTGTCGGCTTTCCCGGGCACCCGATCTTGACCTTCAAGTCGTCGCTCGCGTACCAAAGTACGCGTCGCTCCTCTTTCAGGTCAATCTCGGGCACCTGGAAAACCCGTTATAAATGGACTTAATGGTGAGCCTATTTTGCCACTTTAGGCTTAAAGGATTTTAGGCGCAGCGCATTGCTTACGACGCAGACACTCGACAGGCTCATGGCCGCGGCGCCAAACATCGGCGAGAGTTGCCAACCGGTGAGGGGGAAGAACACGCCCGCGGCGAGCGGAATGCCGATGCCGTTGTAGAACAGCGCCCAGAACAGGTCCTGCTTGATGTTGCGAATCGTGGCGCGCGAAAGCTCGATGGCGCGGGCGACGTCCATGAGGTCGCTGCGCATGAGCACGACATCCGCCCCCTCCTTGGCGATGTCGGCGCCGGTGCCGATCGCAAGGCCCACGTCGGCGCGCGCCAGGGCGGGGGAGTCGTTGATGCCGTCGCCCACCATGGCGACCTTGCCGCCCGCATCCTGCAGCTCGCGGACGTGGCACTCCTTGTCGGCAGGGAGGACGTCGGCGATGACCTGCTTGCTGCTCAGTCCCACGCGGCGGGCGATTGCTTCGGCCGTCACACGGTTGTCGCCGGTGAGCATGCGCACGTCGACGTCGAGCTTGTGGAGCGCGGCGATGGCCTCGGCGCTCGTCTCTTTGACCTCGTCGGCCACGGCGATGGTACCGACAAGCTCGCTGTTCTTGGCAAAGAACAGCGGTGTTTTGCCCTCGGCGGCGAACTGTTCGGCAAGGCCGGCGGGAACCTTCGCGCCCAGCTCGTCCATCAGGCGTACGTTGCCGGCTGCGATGACATTTTGTCCCTCGCGCGCCGTAACGCCACGACCGGGCACGGCGGCAAAGTCCTCGACCATGCGCGCGACAATTCCGCGCGCCTCGCACTCGGCCATAATCGCCTCGGCCAGCGGGTGCTCGCTTGGGCGCTCCAACGCGGCGGCCAGCTTGAGCAGCGCCTTTTCGCTCATGGCGGGCGAGCCGTCGGCGCGCGTCGCTACTACGATATCGGTCACGGCGGGCTTGCCGCGGGTGACCGTGCCCGTCTTATCGAGCACCACGGTGCCCACGCTGCGCAGGTTCTCCAGCGCCTCGGCGCTCTTAAACAGAATGCCCATCTCGGCGCCCTTGCCGGTACCTACCATAATGGCGACGGGCGTGGCTAGGCCGAGTGCGCACGGACAGCTGATCACCAACACCGCCACGCCGGAGGTGAGTGCCTCGTTTATGCTGCCGGTCAGCGCCATCCACACCGCAAAGGTCACGGCCGAGATCACGAACACCACGGGCACGAACACACCGGCGACCTTGTCGGCCATGCGGGCGATGGGCGCCTTGGTTGCGTTGGCGTCCTCGACGAGTTGGATAATCTTGGCGAGCGATGTCTCGGCGCCCACACGCGTGGCACGGAAGGTAAACGAACCGGTGCGATTGACCGTGGCAGCGTTGACGGTATCGCCGACGGTTTTCTCCACGGGGATGGACTCGCCGGTGAGCGCGCTCTCGTCCACGGCGGAGGCGCCCTCGAGCACCACGCCGTCGACGGGGATGGACTCGCCGGGGCGCACGCGCAGCACCTGGCCGGGAAGGATGCTGTCGACGTCGACGGTGGTCTCGCTGCCGTCGTCGGCAACGACGGTCGCGGTCTTGGGCGCCAGGTCGATGAGCGCCTCGATGGCGCCGCCGGTTTTGGACTTGCTGCGCGTCTCGAGGTATTTGCCCACGGTAACGAGCGACAGGATCGTGCCTGCGCTCTCAAAATACAGATTGTCCATGCTCGTCATCATGGCCTCGTGGACCTGACCCGCGGCTAATTGGTCGGCCATGATGAACATGGCGTAGAGCGACCAGGCGATGGAAGCGGTGGCGCCCACGGCAATAAGGGCGTCCATGGTGGGCGCGCCGTGCGCGAGCGATTTAAACCCGTTGATAAAGTACGCGTCGTTGACATAGACGATGGGGATAAGCAGGACGAGCTCGGTGAGGGCGAGCGTCATGCTGTGGGTATGGTCGGTGAAGATGCCGGGCAGCGGCCAGCCGAGCATGTGCCCCATGCCTATGTAGAACAGTGGGATGAGGAATACGATCGAGACGATGAGGCGGGTGCGCATGGCAGAGGCGGCGGCCTCCAGCTTTTTGGTTGGCGACTCCATATGGGCGGCGCCAGAGCTGGCTCGCGTGCTGCCGTTTGAGTCGGCGGCACCGGTGCCTGCATCGACGGGCGAGGCCGAGTATCCCGCACGGTCGACGGCGGTGCAGATATCGTCGGGGGAGACCTGCGCGGGGTCATAGTCGAC
>CABVAS010000187.1 GCA_902496375.1 uncultured Collinsella sp. | reverse complement strand
GTCGCATCATGTTCATGGAGGGCGAGGCCCCCATGGCGGTGGGCGAAACCCGTATTGTTCAGGTGCGCTTAGAAAACTCGCTGCCGCTACGTGCCGGGGACCATGTCGTGGTGCTGTCCTATTCACCCGTGATGCTTATTGGCGGCGGGCGTGTGCTGCTTTCGCGCTGCCGTCGCTCGCGCGAGCTTTCCGAAGGGGAGCGTTCGCTGTATGCGGCGCTCGAGTCCGGCGATATCGCGGGCGGTGTGGGCGCTTGGCTGGCGCTGCAGACGCTGCCGGTTACGGCGGTTGATGCTGCCGAGGCTTTGGACCTTGGTGTCGATGAGGTTGATGCCGCACTGCGTGGGTTGGTGGCGCAGGGCTCCGTTCGCAAGCTTGCCGCGGGTGACGCGGACCTCTTGGCGGACGCTGCGGTGCTCGACGCCGCGATGGATGCACTGGCGGCGACCCTGTCAGCCATGCACGCGGCGGCTCCCAAGGAGACGGGCTTTACGCCCGGCGCCGTTGCCCATGCTGCGTGGCCTGCCGCTGATGAAGGCGTTGCCGCGGCTCTGATTGCCGAGGGCTGTTCGCGCGGCGTGTGCGCCGCCGAGGGCGCCGAGGTATTCGATCCGCATTCGGCCGCCGCGGCGGCACGCGTGGTGCGAGAGGCTTGCGAGCGGATCGTTTCCTTGCTGGACGAAGCCGGCCTCGATGCACCGACGTTGCCCGAGGTGGGCGAGCGGTTGCAGCTCGATCGCGACACCATGACGCGTGCCCTGCGCGAGCTTTCGCTCAACCGCTCGATCGTTAAGGTCGAGCGCGACGTTGCCCTGTCCGCTGCTGCCGAGGCCCATGCGCGTGAGCTCGTCGCCGCCGCCATTGAGGCGGCCGGCGGCGCTGCCACCACGAGCGTGCTGCGCGAGGCCCTGGGCGTGTCGCGCAAACGCGCCATCAGCATCTTGGAGCACCTGGATGCCGTGCGCTTTACGGTGCTCGACAAGGATGCCGGCGGCCTGCGCTCCCTGCGCTAGATCGGCCACCCCGCCCCACCTCCTCAGTTGCGGTGAAATAGTTCCTGTTTTTGGGGTCTTGCAGCCTAAGCAAGAACTATTCCACCGCAACTTCTTGCTTGTCTATTTGGGATGGGGCCCGCTCGGTTTGGTAAAATACCGCCGCACTTGGGAACGGATGGGCTCCGGTGGGCTCCGCGGTCCTCAAAACCGTTGCGAGGCGTGCAAAACGTCTTGGATGTGTTCGATTCACATACGTTCCCGCCATACGCTACCAGCGCTTTTGTGCTCGCGGTCTTGCTGCGTGCCGCAAAGGCGCTGTTTTGTTTTTGCGTGGGTTTGCCGTGCCGCCCGCTTTATCGGCGACGGTATCTGGCTTCGTGTGTCGGGTTTCGAGCATGCCGATGGAGGTGTTTTGCCGTATGACTACCGTAAGACGGGTCGATCTTTCTTGCGTCGTCCAAGCGGGCGGGCTGTCCTCACGCATGGGCCGCGATAAGGCGCGCATGACGTTTTGCGGCGAACCGCTCATCGAGCGCGTGCTGGGTCGGCTGGCGCCAGTTGCCGGCGAGTTGGTCGTGACGACTTCGCGTCCCAGCGAGCTTGCCTATCTTGAGGAGCACGCGTTTGGCGGCCTGGTGCCGCGAATAGTGCCGGACCTTGAGGGGTCGGCGGGTGCCATGCGCGGCATCGCGAGCTCGTTGGCTGCGGCCCGATTGCCGCTCGTGGCGATCGTCGCCTGCGATATGCCGTTTGTCTCGCCGGAACTCATCGGCGCGCTTGCCGATCGTTTTGAGGCCGAGGCGATCGACGTGTGCGTGCCACGCGAGGAGCAAGGGATTGAGCCGCTTTGCGCCGTCTGGCGCCGTGACGCTTGTGCGCCGGTTGCCCAAGAGCTGCTTGCCTGCGACCGCCAGCGCATTCGCTGCCTGATCAATCGCGTTCAGGCCGGTTATATGGATGAGCCGCAGATTGTTAAGGCCGCGGGCTCGACGCTCTGCTTCGAAAACGTCAATACGCCCGAGGAGTTTGCGGCGGCCGAGTTACTCGCCTAGACGATTGGAGTTGCCATGTCTCACGATATTTGTCCCGACACGGGAGAGCCTTGCACTTGCGATGGTTCCGAGCCCTGTACCTGCGGCTGCGGTGGCTGTGGACATACTGCGGAAGAGGAAGCGGCCGCCGCGGCGTATCGTGAGGCACACCGCGAAGGCCCATCCGGTGATGCCCTCGACCACGAGCGCAAGATTATCGTGTCGTTCGATAGCACCTTCGATGTGATGGAATGCGAACAGCTGTGTCTTGCCGCCGGTGTGCCCGGGCGCATCATGCCACTGCCCGGCTCCATTACCGCAGGCTGCGGGCTGTGCTGGGCCATGCCATTCTCGGGCGATGCGCTCGCCGCCTTCCGAGCCGCCACCGAGGGCCGCATAGCCCCTGCCGACTACCATCAGCTCGTCCTCTAGCCACCACACCACCACAAAGGTGCCTGTCCCCAATGTGGTGGTTTGGAACATGTGGACGAAACAGCTTCGAAACACGCGATTTGCGCGTTGGGCACTCAAAAACGCTTCTACCTGCATCGTAATCAAAACGAAACATCTGCTCGTCGGCTTATGCGAAACTTTGCTGCAACAGTGCGATATTATCCATACTCGATAAAGCTCGCGGCGCATGGGGCGCCTCGAACGACACTTTTCTTTTCCATCAATTGGAGGAAGCATGAGCTACACGCAGAAAGTTCTCGACGAGCTCAAGGCCCGCTATCCCGAGCAGCCTGAGTTCATCCAGGCCGCGACCGAGATTCTCGGCACCATCCAGCCGGCGCTCGACGCCCATCCCGAGTACGAGGAGGCCGCCCTGCTTGAGCGCCTCGTCGAGCCCGAGCGCATCGTCATGTTCCGTGTTCCCTGGGTCGACGACCAGGGCAAGGTTCAGGTCAACCGCGGCTACCGCGTCGAGTTCAACTCTGCCATTGGACCCTACAAGGGCGGCCTGCGCTTTAACCCGACGGTCACCCTGGGCATGCTCAAGTTCCTGGGCCTGGAGCAGATCCTCAAGAACAGCCTGACCACCCTTCCCATGGGCGGCGGCAAGGGCGGTTCCGACTTTGACCCCAAGGGCAAGTCCAACAACGAGATCATGCACTTCTGCCAGTCCTTCATGACCGAGCTCTATCGCCACATCGGCCCCAACACCGACGTTCCCGCCGGCGACCTGGGCGTTGGCGGCCGCGAGGTTGCCTACCTGTTCGGTCAGTACAAGCGCCTGACCAATGAGTGGACCGGCGTCCTTACCGGCAAGGGCCTCTCTTTTGGCGGCTCGCTCGCCCGTACCGAGGCCACCGGCTACGGCCTGGCCTACTTTGTGGACGAGTACCTCAAGAGCCGCGGCGACTCCTTCGAGGGCAAGAACGTCGTCGTTCACGGCTCCGGTAACGTCGCCATCTACGCGGTCCAGAAGGTCTCCCAGCTCGGCGGCAAGGTGCTGGCCTGCTCCGACACCCATGGCTGGGTCGAGGATCCCGACGGCATCGACTACACCGTGCTCGAGCATGTCTACAACAAGAAGCGCTCCGGCCACGACAAGGG
>CABVAS010000186.1 GCA_902496375.1 uncultured Collinsella sp. | reverse complement strand
TACCATCCGCGCCGCTCTTGACGCCGTCATGGACCTGGGCCGTCCGAGCCGCATCGAGCTGGCAGTCCTCGTTGACCGCGGCCACCGCGAGCTCCCCATCTCGCCGGACTTTGTCGGCAAGAACGTTCCCTCGTCGCATGAGGAGAACGTGCACCTATATATGAAGGAAGTCGACGGCCACACCGCCGTCGAGATTAACGACGTCGCGCCGGGTTCCCACGTGGGCTCCGCGCCGCTGGGAGGTGAGTAGTACCGTGGCGTTCAACCATAAGCACCTGATCGACATTACCGAGTACTCCGAAGAGGACATCAAGCTCATCCTCGAGACCGCCAAGGCGTTCTCTGAGGTCAACGAGCGTGCGATCAAGAAGGTCCCCACGCTCAAGGGCAAGACCATCGTCAACATGTTCAACGAGCCCTCGACGCGCACCCGTAGCTCCTTCGAGCTCGCCGAGAAGCGTCTTTCGGCCGACAGCCTCAACTTTGGCGGCTCCTCGACCTCCACGGTCAAGGGCGAGAGCCTCGTCGACACCGTCGAGACCCTCAACGCCTATAAGATCGACTGCATCGTCGTGCGCGATAAGCACGCCGGTGCTCCCTACATCGTCACGCAGAACTCGCCCGCGAGCGTCATCTGCGCCGGCGACGGCAAGCACAACCATCCCACGCAGGCCCTGCTCGACCTGTACACCATCTGGGAGCACAAGGGTGACTTCCACGGTCTGAAGGTCGCTGTCGTCGGCGATATCGCGCACTCCCGTGTCTGCGGCTCGCTGATTCCCGCCCTTAAGATCATGGGCTGCGAGACCTACGCCGTCGCCCCCGGCACGCTGTTGCCGCCGGCGCCCGAGGTCCTGGGCTGCGACCACGTGACGAGCGACCTCGATTCCGTCCTGCCCGAGCTGGACGTCGTCTACATGCTGCGGGTGCAGCAGGAGCGCCTCGAGGGTGCCCCGTTCCCGACCATTCGTGAGTACCACAAGCTCTTCGGTCTGACCAAGGACCGCGAGAAGCTCATGAAGCCCGATGCGATCATCTGCCACCCGGGCCCCATCAACCGCGGCGTCGAGTTCGACTCCTATATGGCCGACCACCCGCAACGCTCCGTCATCCTGGAGCAGGTCTACGCCGGTATCTGCGTGCGTATGGCTATCCTGTATCTGCTGCTTGGAGGTGCCGATAATGGCCTTGCTTCTTAAGAATGCCCACGTCGTCGACCCGTCCGTCGAGCTTGACGGTGTCGTTGACGTCCTGATTGACGGCGACAAGATCGCCGAGGTCGGCGAGAATCTCGCCGTCGAGGGAGCCGAGGTCCGCGACCTTTCCGGCAAGTACCTCGTCCCTGGCCTGGTGGATATGCACGTTCACCTTCGCGAGCCCGGCTACGAGGTCAAAGAGGACATCGAGAGCGGCACCCGCGCAGCTGCCAAGGGCGGCTTTACCGGCGTGTGCGCCATGCCCAACACCGATCCCGTCACCGATAACGGCACCGTCGTGGAGTTCGTCAAGTCCCGCGCTGCCGAGGTCGGTCACTGCCGCGTCTATCCGTCGGGCGCCATGACCCGCGGTCTTAAGGGCGAGGCCATGTCCGAGATGGGCGATATGGTCGCCCACGGCGCCGTCGCCTTCACCGACGACGGTCGCGGCGTGCAGGGCGCGGGTATGCTCCGTCGCTGCATGGACTACGGCAAGATGTTCGGCAAGGTCTTTATGAGCCACTGCCAGGACGAGGACCTGGTCGGCCACGGCCAGATCAACGAGGGCAAGGTCTCGACCCGTCTGGCTCTCGAGGGCTGGCCGGCTGCCGGCGAGGAGCTCCAGATCGCCCGCGACATCGAGATCGCCAAGCTGACCGGTGCCAAGCTGCACATCCAGCACATCTCCACCGCTCACGGCCTCGAGCTCGTGCGTGCCGGTAAGGCCGCTGGCGTCCAGGTGTCCTGCGAGGCCACCCCGCACCACATGTTTCTGACCGAGAACGACTTGGACGAGACCTACAACACCTCGCTCAAGGTCAATCCGCCGCTGCGCACCGAGGAGGATGCCGAGGCCATCCGTCAGGGCGTCATCGACGGCACCGTCGACGTTATCGTCACCGATCACGCTCCTCACACCCCGTGGGAGAAGGCCCGTGAGTTCGAGCTTGCGCCCTTTGGTATGATCGGCCTCGAGACCTCGCTGTCGCTCGTACTCACCGAGCTGGTCAACACGGGCAAGATGAGCATGGGCCGCATGGTCGAGCTCATGGCCATCAAGCCGCGTGAGATCCTGGGTCTCGACCAGGTTCAGGTCAAGGCGGGCTCCGTTGCCGACCTGACCGTGTTCGACGCGTCCGCCACCTGGACGGTTGGCGAGGACGGTTACGAGTCGCGCGCCGAGAACTCCGGTTTTGCCGGCCGCACGCTCACCGGTCGTGCCACCGATGTGTTTGTCGGCGGTAAGCAGACGCTTGCCGACGGCTGCATCTGCTAGCATAGCCTTATCGCTTTTGTGCGCGGCGCCCTTGCGGTGCCGCGCTTTCTATTAGTTTGGACCATGCAACCGCATGGGGGATTGGAGCGTCTATGCCCACACCTTCCACTGCACGCATGCACGACTTCGAGGTCGTCTCGAACCGGGAGATTGCCGACGGCATCTTCTCGCTCGTCATCTCGGCCCCCAAGCTTGCAAGTGCGCTCAAGCCCGGTCAGTTTGTGAACATCGCCGTACCCGGCGATGCGTCCTCGCTGCTTCGCGTGCCCCTGAGCTACTACCGCGCCGACGCCGAGGCCGGCACCGTCGAGCTGTGGTACGCCGTCGTGGGCGACGATACCCGTCGTTTGTCCCAGATGGGCCCTGGCTCCACCTCTAACCTGCTGGGCCCCGGTGGCCGTGGCTGGATGGTACCCGAGGGCACCAGGAAGGCCCTGCTCGTCGCCGGTGGCATCGGTGTTCCGCCCGTGCTGTGCCTTGCCGACAAGCTTTCCGAGCAGGGTGTGGCCGTCGACGTGTGCCTGGGCTTTGGCACCGCGTCCAAGGCCGTGGGTGTCGATGAGTTCCGCGCGCTGGGCGCCACGGTCAACGTTTGCACCGATGATGGCACGCTGGGCACGCACGGTTTTTGCACCGACCCGGCAGCCGAGCTGCTCGGCGAGGGCGGCTACGACTATGTGGCCAGCTGCGGCCCCGCTGTCATGATGAAGAAAGTCGCCGCCGCTGCCGCCGAGGCCGGTGCGTACTGCGAGGTGTCGCTTGAGCGCATGATGAGCTGTGGCTTTGGCGCCTGCAACACCTGCAATGTCGAGACGGTCGACGGTATGAAGGGTGCTTGCATGTGCGGCCCCGTGTTCGATGCTTCCAAGGTGGTGGTCTTCTAGTGGGTACCGTGAACATGGCCGTCGATTTCGGCGGCGTCAAGATGCAGAACCCCATCAACACCGCAGCCGGTACCTTTGGCTACGGTTGGCAGTTCCAGAACTTCTTTGATGTTTCCCAGCTGGGCGCCATCACCACCAAGGGTTGCGCTGCCGAGCCCTGGCCCGGCAATCCCGCGCCCCGCATGGCTGAGATTCCCGGCGGTATGATCAACTCCGTGGGCCTTCAGAACCCCGGCGTTCGCGGCCTTGTTGACTCCTATGGC
>CABVAS010000185.1 GCA_902496375.1 uncultured Collinsella sp. | reverse complement strand
CTGCATCGATGGCAAGAGCGAGGTGCCGCTGGCAACGGGCAACCACATCGGCGCCACGGTGGACTACATGCAGGGTCGCAACCGCTACATTGCTTCGCTCATCGCCAGCGCGAACTTTTCGCTGCAGGGCGTCAAGATCGGCATCGATTGCGCCAACGGCTCGGCATCCTCGGTGGCCAAGCCGGTGTTCGACGCACTGGGCGCCGATGTGCGCGTGATCAATGCCGCGCCCGACGGCTTTAACATCAATGTCGACTGCGGCTCTACGCATATTGAGCGCCTGCAGCGCCACGTGGTGGAGCAGGGCCTGGATGTGGGCTTTGCCTACGATGGCGATGCCGACCGCTGCCTGGCCGTGGACGAGCGCGGCCGCGTGGTCGACGGCGACCAGATCCTGTACGTGTGCGGTGTGTACCTGAACAAGCACGGGCGTCTCTCGGGCGGTACCGTGGTGCCGACGATCGCCAGCAACTTTGGCCTGGTCAAGTCGCTGGAGCTTGCCGGTCTGAGTGCCGTGACCAGCGGCGTGGGCGACCGTCACGTGTATGCCAAGATGCGCGAGGGCGGCTACAGCCTGGGCGGCGAGCAGACGGGCCATACGATCTTTGGCGATATCGAGCGCACGGGCGACGGCATTATGACCTCGCTGCGTGTGATGGAAGTGATTCGTGCCGAGCGCGAGACGCTCTCGCAGCTCACGGCTCCGTGCAAGCTGCTGCCGCAGGCGCAGGTTGCCGTGCGCGTGGCGGATAAGGACGCCGCGCTGGGCAACATGGGCGTGCAGGCCGCCATCGCTGAGGCCGAGGCGTCGCTGGCGGGCGAGGGCCGCGTGCTGGTGCGCAAGAGCGGAACCGAGTCGGTGATTCGCGTGCTGGCTGAGGCTCCGGACCAACCGGCTGCCGACGCCGCCATGAAGCGCATCGCCGCCGCACTCGAAGCTCTGTAGTTACGCGGCCAATCTGGCACCTGGGGACGTTCTTTTTCTGCCAGCACAATAGGAACGTCCCTAACTGCCGGGTTGGTGACTGGGTGTAAAGGGGCGCCGCGGGATAGATCCTGCGGCGCCCCTTTGCGTTGGCGTGTCGCCTAAGCTTTACAGCTGGTACAGCGTGGTGAACTTGTCCTGCAGGTAGCTGCAGTAGTAGCGGGCATCGAACGCCATGCCGCACGCGCCCTTGATGAGCTCCGGCGCGTCCTTGGCGCGGCCCCACTGCCAAATGTGCTCGCCCAGCCAGGCGCGGACGGGTGTCAGGTCGCCGCTCGCGCAGGCGCCGGTAAGGTCGACACCGTCGCGGCACATGGCCGGCACAAACATGGCGTCGTAGGCGCTGCCCAGCGCATAGGTGGGGAAGTAGCCAAACGAGCCACCGCTCCAGTGCGTATCCTGTAGGCAGCCGTGCGTGTCGTCGGGAACGGGAATGCCCAGGTACTCATCCATGAAGCGGTTCCAAAGCGCGGGGATGTCCTTGGCTGTGGCCTCGCCGGCAAACAGCATGCGCTCGATCTCGTAGCGCACCATAACGTGCAGCGGATAGGTGAGCTCGTCGGCCTCGGTGCGGATCAGCGACGGCTGCGCGATGTTCACGGCGCGGTAGAGCGTGTCCTCGTCTACGTTGCCGTAGACCTCGGGCGCGTGGCGGCGCAGCACCTCGAGCAGCGGTCCCATAAAGGCACGGCTGCGGCCCACGGTGTTCTCAAAGAAGCGGCTCTGGCTCTCGTGGATGCCCATGGAGGTGCCGCCCTCCAGGCAGGTGCGCGCATAGGCGGGATTGACGCCCAGCTCGTACATGGTGTGCCCCGCCTCGTGGATGATGCTGTAGACGTTGGAGATGCAATCGTCCTCGTAGATGTGTGTCGCGATGCGCGCGTCACCTACGGCAAAGCCCTCGCTAAACGGGTGCTCGGTAAAGGCAAGCGTGGTGTCGTCCAGGTTCAGGCCGACGAGCTTCATAAGGTCGAAGCTCATGGCGCGCTGGGCGGCCTCGGGCACGCGGGCGTGCAAAAAGTCGGCATCGGGCTGCTGGCCGCGCTCGCCGATGGCGTGCACGAGCGGCACGACCGTCGCCTTGACCTCGTCGCAAAACGCATCGAAGCTCTTGGTGGAAAGGCCGCGCTCGTACTGGTCGAGCCAAACGTCGTATGGGTCGCGCTTGGGGTCCATGAGCTCGGCCTGATGCTTAAGCTGGGCGACGATTCTATCCACATAGGGCTCAAAGCTCGCCCAGTCATTGGCCGTCTTGGCCTTGTGCCACACGGCGTCGGCCTCGCAGGTGAGCCTGGTCCAGGCTTCGGCCTCCTCGGTAGGAATAACGCTTGCCTCGCGCTGGTCGCGGCCGAGCACGCGGATCTCGTCGAGCAGCTGCGGGTCGTCTACATGTCCGCCTGCAACCGTCTCGCGTGCTAACGAGCGTACGAGCTCAACGGACTTCTCGCTGGTCAGTAGCTTGTGATGCTCGCCGGCAAGCGTGCCCATGGCGTCGGCACGGGCGGCAGCGCCGTTGACGGGAGCAATCGTCGCTCCATCGAACTCGGCAATCTTGAGCAGGTACTCGCGAGTCCACAGCTTGCCCTCGAGTTTGCGGAACTTTTTGACGGCCTTGTCGACTTTAGCAGCCTTGACGCCCTTGGCAGCCTTTGCCATGGCGGCCTTGGCGTTCTTATCGAGTTTCTTTCCCATACCGTATCCTTAATCTCGCAGGCCGAGCGCCGCAGACGGGTGCGCGGCCAATTTGCACAGCTACCTGCCTTGTACCCAGCGCGAACAAAACGGAACGCGGCGATGCGCTCGCGAAATGTGTTATCCTATAGCCCAATGCGTTGACGGAGAGGGTTTTGCCCGCCGCGTCGCCGGCAAGAGAGGGAGGGTCACGGGCTGCAAGCCTTCCTGCGGTGGCAAGGGCCAAGCGTTCACTCCCGAGCAGCAACCTCAACGGGCGCGCGGCCAGCGGCGGCGAAGCCCCAGTAGGGAAGCCGTGAGCCTCGCGATAAGGGGCGCAGAGTGGGCGCGGCGGGCCAGACATCCGCCGGGTCAAACAAGGTGGTACCGCGGAATTTAACCGTCCTTGGGCAATGCACATGCCCGAGGACGGTTTTTTGTTACCGAACCGGGCCGCGCATCCGCAACATCGGGCGGCGTCAGCCGCCCCGGAGCGCGGATGCGCGAGAGACGAAAGGGAAGACATGAGTCTGATTGATGATCTGGTCAAACTCGAGGAAGAGGCCAAGGAGCTCGTCACTAGCGCTGACGACGCCGCCAAGCTCGAGGCCGCGCGCGTTGAGCTGCTCGGCCGCAAGGGCCGTATCACCGGCCTGATGCGCATGATGGGCAAGCTCGCCCCCGAGGATCGTCCCATGATGGGCAAACGCGCCAACGAGATGCGCCAGCTGATCGAGGGCATGCTCGACGAGCGCACCACCGAGATGAAGGCCGCCGCCCTCAAGCACGCACTCGAGCACGAGGCCGTCGACATCACGCTGCCGGGCATCCGTCCGCAGATCGGTCACCAGCACCTGATCAAGCAGATCATCGAGGAGGCCGAGGACATCTTCTGCGGCATCGGCTACACCGTCGAGTCCGGCCCCATGGTCGATACCTCCTACTACAACTTCACCGCGCTCAACG
>CABVAS010000184.1 GCA_902496375.1 uncultured Collinsella sp. | reverse complement strand
GCGCCAGATCTGCCGCAGCCTGGATGCCGACGTCCGCTCGCTCCCCCGCGAATCCGCCCCCGCCGCGCTCGAGAACTGGGCGCGCCGCCGTGGAACCCTCGCCGCCGACGCCAACGAGCAGCATCTGGGCCTGGACGACACCGACCTCATGCTCCGCACCGTCCAAGCCGAGTTCAACCTCAAGAACCTATTCGCCAAGTAGAAACGCCTGCGACAAACCCCGCAGCGGGGCCGCCCTATGTTCCACAGATAGATCTGCCATCACAAATTCTGAACCCTCATTTTGAACGATTTCGGCCAATTCCCGACACGTAATTCGTTGTCGGATGGTGATGCATCGATATCAAATGTGCAGCAATTGAGTTTTTATATGCTATAGCTAAGCTGCGATAACATTGATTTTAGGCATGCCAACCCATAATTGCGTCAAGCTTTTGGACAGCATTTGGTTAGGCCCCTAAAACGACTTTCCCACTCAGCGCCATCAGCACGGCATTAGCTGACACGATATATACCATGAGTATCGTATTGTCACATACCACTGCAAAAGCGGTCTACCAGGCCGCGCATTCGGCGTCTACGAAAGACACCGAGCCCTGTAACCCTGCCGCGATTTACGGATCATGTCCCACCGGAACGCTCCTTGACGCAGCCGCAGAATGGCTCACCAAACACGATGTTTCCCTTGACGCAAATGATTCCCTCGAGGTGATGGTGTTTGATCGCAGGAATGCGCGCTATGCAATGGACTGTCAGTGCCACGTTTCTTCAAAACGATTCTCGAACTCACGCTTTATAGAGCTCAAAGATGGCATCTTCATTGTTGGCGTTGAGCTTTGCGCACTTCAGGCCGCCACCTATCTTTCTTTTCGCGAACTAGTGGAGTACTACTTTGAACTGTGCGGCGCTTATTCCCTTGGAACCGACTCTTCCACCTCCTATACCGAGCGTTTCGCGCTCACCTCGACCGAGAGGTTAAAGCAGTTCTTTAATTCCATTACCAGATGCGACGGTTTGGCCCTTGCCCGAAAGGCGATCCAATGTGTACGCGACGGATGCCGGTCTCCCATGGAAACGGCATTTGTCATGATGCTAACGCTGCCCAAAAGCGAAGGAGGGCTTGGTATTAAGGGAATTGAGACCGATTACGAGGTGCAGGTCACCACTGCCGCAAAGAATCTCACGAGACGCAAAAAGTTCTTTATGGATGCGTATCTAAAGAAATCTCGCACAGACATTGAATACAACGGTTTTTATCATGACGCGGAAGAAGACCGCGCCATCGATGAGGAACGCAAGAATGCGCTTGCGTCCATGGGATACGGAATCATCACCGTCAGCCGTTATTCCTTTATGCATGCCAGCTCTTTTGTTAGGGTCATGGAAGCAATCCAGCGGAAAGAGGGCGTACGCCCCTCGCGTTTGCCAAAAGACTTTCAAATCATGCAAGAGGACCTGAGACAGTTTGTGCTCAGAAGGTTTATAGAAGAGAAAAAGCGAATTCAGAAGCAGCTTCGCCAGGATTCCGAAGAGCGTCAACGAATCGACCTCGAAAAAGCAACGCTCGAAGGCATCACGCTGGATGACCCGACAATTAATGAAGTTCCGGCAATCGATGACATGCAGGCTGTCGAATCCGACAGCCCATCATTTGCCCAAACAAGCAGCCTCGCGCCCGAGGGCAGGGTCTTCGGGGCCGGAGACTAGGCCGGCTAACAAGGTGGGTACCCTAGCGACGTGCAAAATTGCGAGTATTCAGCAGGGTCGGGTGTCTATCACCCTCGAGTGGATCCAAATGTGAAGCGAAATCACTCTTGCGTGAGAGCGTTAGGCAACATTTGAGGAAGAGCTCATCGGGTTAACACCCTAAGATAACTCTTGAACTGCATTATATGACCTGCAATAAATTAGCGGACCCCTATAGTTGCAGAATACTCCATTTTTTGCACGGCACGAGGGTACCCACCTTGGCATCGACTATCAAAAAACGCTCAGTCCGGGATCTCGTCCACTATTCCCCATCATTTTGTACAACGAATTACCTGAACGTCATTGACATATGAACATGCACTCATATAATCGAAAGTAAATTATATGAGCGCATGTTCATATGAAAGGATATTGCAATGAGCATCCGCGTTGATGAAACGAAACTCGACATCGAGGCCACCGAACCCGCGATCCCGACCACCTGCTCGCCCGAGGACCTTCCCGACGAGGAGCTTCTCTACGACCTCGCCGACCTGTTCAAGGTCTTCAGCGACACCACGCGCATCAAGATCCTTTACGCCCTCATGGGCCGCGAGCTCTGCGTGGCAGACATCGCCGAAGCGACCGAAACCTCGCAGTCCGCGGTGTCGCACCAGCTGCGCACACTCAAGCAGTCGCACCTGGTTAAATTCCGGCGCGACGGGCGCAATATCCTCTACTCGCTCGCCGACGACCACGTCTACACCATGCTCAACCAAGGCATGAGCCACATCTGCGAATAGCGACCAACCACGGTACCAGCGCGGCCTGAACCCAAGCCGCAAATACAGAGAAAGGAACCCACCATGAAAAAGCAGTTTAAACTCGACGAGATCGACTGCGCCAACTGCGCGCGTGAGCTTCAGGACGAGCTGGCCAAGCTCGAGGGCGTCAAATCCGTGTCCGTCAACTTTATGACCCAGAAGCTGACGCTTGAGGCTGATGATGCTGAGTTCGACGAGGTGCTCAACCGCGTTGTAGAGTTTACGGCCGACGCCGAGCCGGACTGCGAGATCATTCTCTAGCCCAGGTTTACGCCAACCTGCAAGGCCGCGATTGCCGCGGCCTTTGCTCGCGAAATTATATGAGCGAGTGTTCATACATTCAAATGGGAGGATACGAGTCATGGCCACCGCCGACCCCAAGAAGAGAAAGAAGAAGCGCAAGAAGAAAGAGTCACTCGAGCATAAGCGCAACCGCATCCTGGTAGCGCTGGGCATTTTTGCCGTGGTGTACGCCCTCGATGAGTTCGGCACCCTCACCGCCGCATTCGGTACCCCGGGCGACATCTACGCCAGCTTTATGCTGTTCCTCATACCGTTTTTGATTGCCGGCTACGACGTGCTGCAAAAGGCATTCAATAACATCCGCCGCGGCAAGGCCTTCGACGAGAGTTTCCTTATGGCAGTCGCGACCATCGGCGCGTTTGCCATGGTGCTCTTCCCCGATACCGACCCGCACATGGCCGAAGGCGCCGCCGTCATGCTGTTCTACCAGGTCGGCGAGCTGTTCCAGGCGTACGCCGTGGGCAAGAGCCGCAAGTCGATCAGTGCCATGATGGACATCGCGCCCGACTACGCTAACGTCGAGCAGCCCGACGGCACACTCGAGCAGGTCTTCCCCGATGACATCGCCGTCGGCACCGTGATCGTGGTCAAGCCCGGTGAGCGCGTGCCCATCGACGGCGTCATCGTCGAGGGCGAGACGCAACTCGACACCGCCGCGCTCACGGGCGAGTCAGTCCCCCGCCCCGCCAAGTCCGGCGACGATATCATCAGCGGCTGCATCAACATGACGGGGCTCATCCACGTGCGCACCACCAAGCCATTTGGCGAGTCCACTGTCGCGCGCGTCCTGGAGCTCGTAGAAAACGCCAGCGAAAAGAAGGCGCGTACCGAGAACTTCATCACGC
>CABVAS010000183.1 GCA_902496375.1 uncultured Collinsella sp. | reverse complement strand
GGATAAACGAATTCCAGATCTTCCGTCGCCGAAACGCAAAACGCTTACGCGTTTTCTTTACGCCCGCGCCCTGCATAGAGTTCGATTCTCCGCGGTGCGGACCAGAAATAAAAAGGCAGGTAGATATGAGTATCTACCTGCCTGTTGCTTATGGTGGAGGCGCGGAGAATCGAACTCCGGTCCACGAAAGCCCCCTGATTGGCATCTCCAAGCTCAGTCGCTGGTTTAGTCTCGGACGCTTTGCGCGCAGCGACACGCTCGCGGCGTCCTAACCGGTTCGGTCTTAGCCTGCGCCATACCGATTACGTGCGCAGGAGCATTCCCCTAAAATGACGTCGCACCGGTGGCGGGGAAATCACCGGGTTGACGCGCCGCTATAAATTAAGCAGCGAGAGCCATAGGCTCAAAAGAAGAGTTGTTGTCAATTCAATTTGACGGTACCCCTGTTTAACGAGGCGAGGAGACCTCGGCTTGCTTCCTCTCTCAGAGCTATCGTGTCGAAACCAGTCGCCCCCGAATGTCGGGAAGTCTGGATGGCATTGGGCACGAGCACCCAACACCCGTCGACTTTTCAAGGAACATGCAGGGCGAGCCCCGCTTGTGGAGTGTTATCTTACCACGTTCTGAAAGCGGACAGCTGTTCTATGCACGAGCTGTGAAGACCCCAATGTGCGCCGCACTTCACACTTTTGCTACCGATCGCGTCACGTATATTTTCGCCAAGCAAAATTGACCCGTCGAAAGGACCGATATGGATGCCAAGCAGCAACTCGTCAATGCCCTCGCAGGCCTGGGCTCAACCATTACCGAAGCTATGGATGTCATCGAAGGCTTTGTCCCCTGCGGACATCCCGCCCTCACGGTATCGAACGCACTCGTCGCGCTGGACGCTGACGATGATGCAGCTCTCGCCCAGCAGCTTGAGACCGTCGAGGGCTTTATCGACCACGTGAGTGAAAACCGCGGCGTGACCGCCTACCACGGCATCGAGGTCGAGCTCGCGGGTCCCAAAGCCGATCTGCTCGCAGCAATCCGCGAGGTAGGTGCCCTTATGCAGACCGCAGGCGTCAAAAACACCCAGGTCAACGAGTGGGTCTACCGTAGCCTGGCAGCACTCGACAGCTCCGACGAAAAGGCTGCCGAAAAGCTCGCCGAAGCTCCCGTCATCAAGGCAGCGCTTTTGTAAATAGCAGACACGGGCCCCTTGGCGCATCGTCGTCCAAGAGGCCCGCAAACAGTTCGCGTCAACCGATAGCCGCGCCGCCGCGTTCGGCCAAAGCAAGAATCGACATCATTTGGCGCGGGGTCTTTGCTGCAAGATCGGCATGTTCGAGCAGCTTGCGATCGTTGGTCACCAAGTAATCGACCTGGGCGCGCTTGCACGCGGCGAGCACCAAGTTGTCCTCGTAATCGCGATGGAGCGCTAAGTATTTGTCGGCCAGCCAAAGGTCCGACGCATCTGCACCCACGGCCGTGGCGTTTTCGGTCATGTTCCGAACAAACGCCAACGCCGCACCGCCAATCGCTCGGGCAGAAGCCTCGTCGAGCGCTCCCCCGCTGGCAAGAACGCTACGCTTCAGCTCGTGTTGGACAACGTACAGCACGTCCTTGGCAATATGCACCGGAAAGAACAGCAACGTCCCCGTCTCCGTCGCCTGCCCAATAAACGCACGCGCGGCAAGCGACTCGGCATGGTCGACGCAAAACGAATCGACCCATACGTTGGCGTCTACCATGATCTTGAGAGGCGCCCCACTCACTGGATCATCACCTTTTGGCGATAATGCTCATCCATGGCGTCGGAATAGATTGTGTCCCAATCGCGATCGTCGGATACGGGCGACGTATCGATACCCAGGTCCGCGTAAAGCTGATCCGCCGCCGCCCATGATGCGGCGAACGGCGTATCGGGCGCGACGGTCTGCTGCCGGCCATCAACGGCAGACAGCACTTCCTCACACTGCCCGCCACCCTGTGCGACCTTGGCCACCACCTTTTTGATGAGCTCGGGCAGTGATCTGCCCGAAAGCCGCAACGCTTCCTCGGCGCGCTCTTTAACCGAGCGATCTACGCGAACATTCACCTGCGCCATGCTGCCAACGGTAGCCATCTCAACCTCACCTTCAGCATTTGCTAGCAGTGCTAGCACAAGCATATATCCGAGCTAACATCTCGTCAAACAAAAGAATGCCTGCACCCTGGCGGCTGCGGTGCCGCCCGAATGCAGACCATATACTCAATCGAAAACGCTAACGCAGGTAAGCCTTCGCGTTGCCCAGGCTGTAGGCAATCGTCGAGCCGTTGTGCAGCAGTGACGACGTCTGCGGAGTGATCATGCCGGTAATACCCAATGCCAACAGCGCCGAGTTGGTGAGCATCACCTTGGAATACGAACTCGACAGACGGTCGATAAGCCCCTGACTCATGCGGCGCAGGCGCACGATTGCGGCCAGATCTGTATCGGTCAGGATGATATCGGCGACCTCCTTGGCGATGTCGCTTCCACCGCCCATGGCCAGACCCACATCGGCCAGACCCAGCGCCGGTGAGTCGTTGACGCCGTCGCCCACCATGGCAACGTGGCGCCCCTCGCCCTTAATGCGCTCCACATACGCGTACTTGTCCTCGGGCAGCAGCTCGGCCTTAAACTCGTCGACACCCGCCTCGCGCGCAATGCGCTCGACCGTGCGTTCGGAGTCGCCCGTGAGCATAACGACATGCTTGACGCCCAGCGCATGCAGGTCGGCGATGGCCTCGCGAACCCCGGGCTTGAGCGGGTCCTCGATACCGAGCACGCCCACGACCGTGCCGTCGACCGCCAGGTACAGCGGCGACAAGCCCTGCATCTGGGACTCGATTTGCTCCTTGATGTCGGACTCGAGCTGCGCGCCCTCGTCCTCGAATACAAAGTGCGCGGAACCGATGATGGCGCGACGCCCTTCGATGGACGAAGCGATGCCATGCGCCACGATGTACTCGACGGCAGCATGGCGCTCGCGGTGCTCGAGCCCGTGCTCGCGGGCCGCATTGACCACGGCGCGTGCCACCGGATGCGGGAAATGCTCCTCCAGGCAGGCAGAAAGGCGCAGGACTTCGTCCTCGCTCCAGCCATCGGTAGTGAGCACACAGGCAAGACGCGGCTGTGCCTCGGTAAGCGTGCCGGTCTTATCAAACACAATGGTGTCGGCCTTGGCAAACGACTCAAAGTACTTCGCGCCCTTGACCATGACGCCCATCTTGGCAGCATCGCTCATAGCGGTCATGACGGCAACGGAACCCGTGAGCTTGAGTGCGCACGAGTAGTCGACCATCAGTGCCGCTGAGGTCTTGATGAGGCTGCGGGTGGTAAGCGCAACCAGGCCCGCGAGCAGGAAGTTCCACGGGACGATCTTGTTGGCGAGGTCTTCCATGTGCGACTGGCCCTCGGACTTGAGCGAGTCGGCCGCCTGCACGAGCGAGACGATCGAGCGGAGCTTGGTCTGAGCCGTGTTGGCGCGCACGCGCACCAAGATGCTGCCGTCTTCCACGACGGTTCCGGCGAACACGTCGTCGCCTGCGCTGCGCTCGACGGCAAGCGGCTCGCCGGTCAGGGTCGCCTGGTTGACCATGGCTCTTCCCTGCTCGACGACGCCGTCAATGCAGATGGACATGCCGGTGCGCACGGCCACCAAGTCACCGGGCTCAAGC
>CABVAS010000182.1 GCA_902496375.1 uncultured Collinsella sp. | reverse complement strand
CTATAGATTTGGGAAACACAAGCGAGAGTTCCGGCACCTCAGCGGCAACGCGCTCACGTAGCTCCGCGAGCTCCTCACGCGAACGGGCACTCCAGATATTCGCCTTGTATACCGGGGCATCGTCAACGACAGGACGACAGGGAGCCTCTTCGCCCTTGAGCCACGCGTTGCCGCCTGACTCCATGGCGCGACGCACACGCTCGGGATCGCTTGTCACGCAATAGGCATCGTTATTCCAAAAGTCATCACCCAGACGGTAGACCTTCAAATACGTATCGTCGGTCTCCTGTTCAAAATAATCGGCTAAGCGCATAAGGGCATCGTTGTCGATTGCGCGCGAAGCGACTACTTCACCATCGACAAACATCACCTGGCCGTTGCAAAACGCACCGGTCGAGAAGCACTCGGAGCGATTGCGGAACATCCAGCCCATCGCGGACGGCTGACGGCCCGAAACCGGGCCAAAATGCAGGCCCGCTGCCTGCATGGCATGAATGCCCTCGATGGCATAGTCACTGGCGCCATCGTGTCCGGCAGGAATCAGCGTATCGTCCATATCGGTCAGCACAAGTTTGATCATAAGGTCCCCTCGGTCATTCTTAATCCCATCTATTGTACCGACCTGCCAAAAAGGGACAGGTTTATTTCGGCAGGTTTCATCTGGGAAAACGCAAAGTCCCAGTTGTTACCTGCCAAAATAAACCTGTCCCTTTTTGGCAGGTGCGCTAGTATAGGGAACAACAGATTCGATGCGGGAGTGCCGGCGGTGCAAGCCACAAGGCTGAGAGGGCATGGGGCCCAATCCTTTGAACCTGTCAGTTAATGCTGGCGTAGGGAGCATGCCGCCTTTACAGGGGCGCTGTCTATGCACAGCGCCCCTTTTCTATGCCAAGGAGGCATGTGCAGTGATTGATTCGGAACAGCTTAAACAACATATGGTCAAGGCCGTAGAGGAGATTCGCGCCACCAATCCGATGGCCGGCTCCATCACCAACACGGTGACGATCGACTTTGTCGCCAACGCACAGCTCGCCGTGGGCGGATCGGCCGCCATGGTCTATCTGCCCGACGAGGGCGAGGCACTCGTTGCCGGCGGCGGCGCCATCTATCTCAATATGGGTACGCTCTTCCCCATCTACGAGCAGACGATTCCCCGCGCGGCCAAGGCGGCACACGACGCCGGCAAGCCCTGGGTGCTCGATCCGGTGGGCCTGGGCATCGGTAGCCTGCGCACCCAGTTGGTAAACGAGCTCAAGCAGTACAAGCCCGCTATCGTGCGCGGCAACGCCTCCGAGATCATCGCACTCGCCGGCCTGTGGGGTCTTGAGGGCGAGGCGGCCGATCTGAGCCGCGTGCGCGGTGTCGATACCACCGACACGGTAGACGCCGCCCGCGATGCCGCCGTGGCGCTCGCCCGCTACACCGGCGGCGCCGTTGTGGTCTCGGGCGAAGTCGACCTGATCACCGACGGCACAACCGTGGCCAAGTCCCACGGCGGCAGCCCGCTCATGTCCAAAATCACCGGCTGCGGCTGCTCGCAGGGAGGCGTGCTGGCCGTGTACGCCTGTGTCGCCGACCCGTTTACGGCAGCCATCTGCGGCACCGCCGTCTACAACGTTGCCGGCACGCGTGCCGCCGCTGTCGCCGATGCCCCGGCAAGCTTTAAGGTCGCCTTTATCGATGAGCTCTACCGCGCGACCGCCCAAGATATCGCTGATAACCAACTCGAGCTCGAGGAGGCATAGGCCATGTCCGAGCCCGCAACCAATGCCGGCATGAACACGCTCGTCGCTGTGGCCATCGCCCCATGCGGCACCGGCGACGAGCTGTCCGCCGAAGTCGCCGAGGTCGTGCGCGTCATTCGCGAGAGCGGCCTTCCCAACCGCACCACCTCGATGTTCACCGAGATCGAGGGCGACTGGGACGAGGTCATGCAGGTCGTGCGCGACGCAACCTTTGTGTTGGCGAGCAAGGGCATCCGCACCGAAGTCGTGCTCAAAGCCGATATTCGGCCCGGATTTACCGACACCATGACCGGCAAGCTTGAGCGCATGGAAGCGCAGATCAAAAAGCAGGAGGAAGCACGATGAGCATCCGCGACAACCTTGATATCTCGGCCTATCTGGTACTCGGCCCCGAAAACACCCTCGGGCGCCCCGTGGGCGATGTGGTAGCCCAGGCGCTCGACGCAGGCTTTACCTGTATCCAGGTGCGCTCTAAGGTGGCAAGCGCCCGCGAGATCATCGCGCTGACCGGCGACGCCGCGCAGGCAATCGCACAGGCTGGCAAGACCGGTCAGGTCGCCTTACTGATCGATGACCGCCTGGACTGCGTACTCGCCGCGCGCGAGCAGGGTATTGCCGTCGACGGCGTACACGTGGGCCAGAGCGATATTCCCGTCGAGGTCTGCCGCAAGCTGCTGGGGCCCGATGCCATCGTGGGCCTTTCGGCCCGTTGCGAGGAGATGCTCGAGTACGTCAAGACCGCCGACATGAGTCTGGTCGACTACCTGGGCATCGGCCCGCTCCACGAGACCGAGACCAAGCGCGATTGCGGACGCGCGGCCGACGGCTCCATCATCACCAAAAGCTTTGAGGACCTAGCCGCACTCCACGCGGCAAGCCCCGTGCCCATCGTGGTGGGCGGCGGCGTCAAGACGGCCGACCTGCCACAGCTCAAGGCCACCGGCGTCGACGGCTTCTTTGTGGTGAGCGCCGTCTGCAGCGCCGATGACCCCTACGCCGCGGCCAAGGAGCTCGTCGACACCTGGCAGCAGGCATAGGCTCAGGCCGAGCAGCTTATTCGCGGCCTCATATCTTCAGCAATGGAAAGCGCATCCCAGTTTGGACCTCCATTCCGGGATGCGCTTCCCGCTGAGATGGCGGCAGCAGCCTCTACCCTGCCAGATATGTCTCCAGTGCCGGCAAGGTTGCCTCCGCATCGCGGCGACCAATCTGATAGATGCGCTCGAGTTCATCGGGCTCGCGGCACAGCGACGGCACTTTCACCGATTCGCTCGGCCGCACCACAAAGATTTCGCCGGCAGCCTCGCGACGTGCCAGGTCATCGAGCGTGGCATTGTAGACCTCATGCCGATGCTCAAGCGCTGCGACAAACTCCGGATAGTGACGGAACACGCGACGCAGCATGGGCATCACGCTGTTGGGCTGCTTCACAAAGCCCGCCGGCTGCGTGAGCACCACGATATTGCGGTCATACCCCTGCGCAAACAGCCATGCACTGGGAATAGAATCGGCCACGCCGCCATCCAGGTACTTGCGGCCCTCAATGGCGACAGGACGCGTCGCCACGGGAATTGCCGACGACGCCCGGATCCACTCGATATCGCGCTCGTCGCCATACGGCAGGTCGTGATAGACGGCCTTGCCCGTCTCGATATCGGTACACACGCACGTAAATCGCATGGGACAGGCGCGATACGCCTCCAAGTCGATGGGATCGCGCTCGATAGGCACCTCGTGATAGGCAAAGTCGGCATTGAACATATCGCCGGTTCGCAGCCAGCTGGTCACGCTCGCATAGCGCTTGTCGGCGCAATAGGCCTTGTTATAGCGAATGGCGCGGCCGATCTGGCGCGATTTAAAGTTGTAGCCAAATGCCGCGCCCGCCGAGACGCCCACCATATGGTCGCAGGTCAAACCGTGCTCCATCCAAACGTCGAGCACGC
>CABVAS010000181.1 GCA_902496375.1 uncultured Collinsella sp. | reverse complement strand
CCGTGGGGATACGGTCGACATCGGCTCATTTTGCGCCCGCGTGATGTGGCCATTCGAGTCCGTGGATGGCGAGGGAAATGAGGACTCGCTTGTCCTGCTGCTCTCTTATGTTCAGGAAGGCAAGGGCCTGCGTGTGCTCCTCACCGGTGATGCCGAGCTCGATCAAGAACGGGAATTCGTGCAGGAGGTGGGAGATATCGATGTACTTAAACTTGGGCATCACGGCTCTAAGGTTTCAGCCGATGGTGAGTTGCTGGACGTCCTGAAGCCCGAGCTTTCCCTCGCGAGCGCGGGCGAGGGGAATCGATACGGCCATCCGTCCGATGCCTGCATCGATGCCGTTAAGGAAGCGGGCGGCGTGTTCGCGTGCACCATCGAACACGGCGACATTACCGTCACGCCAACTGCGAATGGCTTTGCGATGCGATGCCAGCGACCGTGACGACGTCGTTGGCGTGTGGTGGGCCCCTGGGCTAGAATGGCACGGAACGAATACGAAGGCCTGCGGGAGGGGAGCGTAATGTCCGAAACCGGTCTGCTGCCGGCATATCTGATCGTCGGTACCGACGGAGTCAAGCGCGATCACGCCGTCTCGCGTATGAAAGCGCGTCTGGAAAAGTCGGGTATGGTCGAGTTCAACCTCGACGAGCGCGACATGACCAAGGACCCCGATATCGAGTCGATTATCGGATCGCTTAACACCTTTCCGATGGGCAGCGAGTTTCGCCTGGTAATCCTTGACGGCTGCTCAAAACTCGCTAAGGCGGTCTCGGAGCCGCTTGTCGACTATCTGGCGAGTCCCAGCCCCACGACGGTTTGCCTCATCATCGCGGACTCGCTTGCCAAGAACACGCGCCTGTATAAGGCGATCGCCAAGATCGACAAGAAGGCCGTGATCGATTGCTCCGGTACCAAGCGCTGGGAGCTTCCGCGCCGTGTGCAGCAGATGGCGACGCAGCACGGCAAGTCGATCTCGACGGCGGCCGCCGAGGAGCTCGTCTCGCGTTCGGGTGAAAACACTCGCATGCTCGATAACGACTTGGCTAAGCTTGCCCAGATGGTCGAGGCGCCCCAGATTGAGCTTGCTGATGTGGAGCGCTGGATTGTACGTACGGCCGAGGTTCAACCCTGGGACTTTCTCAATGCGGTCTCGGCCCGTGACATGCGCCGCTCGCTCGAGCTCTTCAATTTACTGCCCGCCAAGAGCTACGTGTGGACTTACACGTTGCTGTGCGGCCGCATCCGCGAGCTTATCGTCGCCAAGGCGCTCGATGCGCGCGGACAGGGTCGTGAGCTGGCCGCAACGCTCAAGCTCCAGTCCTGGCAGGTCAAGAATCACCTGACCTGGGCACGTCGCTTTTCGATGGCAGAGCTCGTCGCAGCGCTCGAGGGTGCCGTTGATGTGGAGCTCGCGCTCAAGGGTTCGGCCGATTCTCAGACCGCGCTTTTACTCTGGATTACGAACATCTTGAGAAAATCGTGATGATACCTGCCTATTTGACAAATTCGTTCTATCCCTTTGAGGGGGAGCGTGCTATAGTAGGCGCTTGCATGACCTCACCGTGTCTCAGAGGTGTCATACATTTTTTGCAAGGAACTCGAAAGGAACTCCAGAAGTGGCAAACATCAAGTCTCAGAAGAAGCGTATCCGCACCAATGAGGCAGCTCGCATGCGTAACAAGGCTGTCAAGTCCGAGCTCAAGACGCTGACCAAGCACGTCCAGTCCGCCGTCGCCGAGGGCGACGCCGAGAAGGCCCAGGCTGCCCTCAAGACCGTCACCAAGCGTCTCGACATGGCTGCCGCCAAGCATGTTATCCACAAGAACCAGGCTTCCAACCGCAAGTCCGGTCTTGCCAAGCTCGTGAACAGCATCAACGCTTAAGTTGTAAATTTCACACCACACAGATTACGCGCATAAATGGAGCCTGTTTTATGGAACAGGCTCCATTTTTTGTACCGCTCGGGTAAGATAGTCCGCATGAATACTTCAATTGACATTTCCCACATCCGCAACTTCTCGATTGTTGCGCACATCGACCATGGCAAGTCCACGATCAGTGACCGCATTCTCGAGCTCACCCATACCGTCGACGAGCGCGACATGGAGTCGCAGCTGCTCGACACCATGGATATCGAGCGCGAGCGCGGCATCACGATCAAGTCCAATGCCGTTCGCGTGTCCTATGACGCCGACGATGGCGAGACGTATCAGTTCAATCTGATCGATACGCCGGGCCACGTGGACTTTACCTATGAGGTTTCGCGCTCGCTGGCAGCCTGTGAGGGCGCGGTGCTCGTTGTCGACGCCACGCAGGGCGTTGAGGCGCAGACCGTCTCTAACGCGACGCTCGCCATGAACGCCAATCTGGACATTGTGCCGGCCATCAACAAGATCGACCTGCCCTCGGCTCATCCCGACGAGGTTAAGACCGAGATCGAGGATGACCTGGCGATCCCTGCCGATGATGCCGTGTGTGTCTCGGGCAAGACCGGCGAGGGCATCCACGATCTGCTGGAGTCCATTGTCTTTTTGATCTCTCCGCCCAAGGGCGATGCGAACGCGCCGCTCAAGGCACTCATTCTGGATTCATACTTCGACGAGTATCGTGGCGTCGTCGCCACGGTGCGCGTCTTTGACGGTTCCATCAAAAAGGGCGATACCCTGCGCATGATGCAGGCAAAGGGCGACTTTTTGGTCGATGGCGTGGGCGTCAAGCGTCCCGCCGAGACCCCGGTCGACGCGCTCACGGTCGGCGAGGTCGGATACGTGGTCACGGGTCTGAAGGACCCCGAGGCCGTTCGCGTGGGCGATACCCTCACGTGGGCGTCGAATCCCTGCCCCGAGCCGCTTCCCGGCTACCGCGAGGCCAAGCCCATGGTTTATACGGGCCTGTTCCCGATCGATAACAAGGACTATGAGAACCTGCGTGACGCGCTCGATAAGCTGCACGTCAACGACCCGTCGTTGGTGTGGGAGCCCGAGACCTCGGTGGCGCTCGGCTTTGGTTTCCGCGTGGGCTTCTTGGGCCTGCTGCATATGGAGGTCGTCAAGGAGCGCCTGGAGCGTGAGTTCAATCTTGACCTCATTGCCACGAGCCCCTCGGTGGACTATCACGTCTACAAGACTGACGGCGAGATGATTGATGTCCGTAGCCCGCAGGATCTTCCCGAGGCCACGCGCATCGAGCGTATCGAGGAACCCTACCTCAAGGCCAAGATCATCTGCCCGCCCGAGTATACGGGTGCCGTCATGCAGCTCGCTATCGAGCACCGTGGCATTACAACCGACATGATCCATCTCACGAGCAAATCGGTCGAGATGCGCTTTGACATGCCGCTCGCCGAGCTCATCCTGGACTTCTTTGACCAGCTCAAGAGTCGTACCAAGGGCTATGCCTCGCTCGACTACGAGTTCAACGAGTACCGTCCCTCCGAGCTCGTTAAGCTCGATATCTTGCTTTCGGGCGACGAGGTGGACGCGCTGTCGTTTATCGTCCACAAGGACAAGGCCTATGGTCTGGCCCGTGGCCTGTGCGACAAGCTTAAGGAGATCATCCCGCGTCAGCTGTTCGAGGTGCCCATCCAGGGTGCTATCGGCAATAAGATCATTGCCCGCTCCACCGTCAAGGCGCGTCGCAAGGACGTGCTTGCTAAGTGCTACGGCGGCGATATCTCGCGTAAGCGCAAGCTGCTC
>CABVAS010000180.1 GCA_902496375.1 uncultured Collinsella sp. | reverse complement strand
TGCGCACCACGCCGTCGTCGTCCAGCACGCTGCGGTACCAATCCTGCGCATCGTCCGGCATGGGCATGTACGCCCGCTCCCTACTACCGGCGATGCGACAGCCAAAGCTCAACTGGGCCAAAGCCCTATCGAGCGCAGCGGCATCGTGCGTGGCGACGAAGAAATATTCCTTGTACATAGGTTTGGTTTGGAGCGACCATGCGCCGTCCCGCTTAAACCAGAACTCCTTTTGCATCACAAAAGCGTCCTGCATAAGGTCGTGCGGGATAATGCGGCGAACCTTTTCGCAGGTCTCGCGCTCTTTTCCAATGGGGGTGTGGACCAGATACCAGCGGACGCGGCCGTGCTGGCTGTTGGTAGTGGCGCCGTTAAATGCGCCCGGCAGCTGCTCCTGGCGCCGTGCCGTCTGTTCCATGTTTTCGCCCCCTCTTTTGGTTTTGCGATGCACGCAAATGCAGGGGCGTTTAGAACAGGCTTCTCGCTCGCAGCTAGGCGCAGTCGCAAAAGTACAGATTTTTATAGAGGGGTATGGAGATGCACCTAATGGCAGTACTTTTTGCGCAATCTGGGCAAACGCTGATTAATTGCTCGTATAATGTCATCTGTCGAAAGATACAAAAACCTGTACCTTTTTGTGCAACAAAAAAAGCCGCTCAACCAGCGGCTTTTCTTATTTGGACATGAAAAAAGGCGACCGTCCTTTGTGGACAGTCGCCTTTGTTAATTGTTGTGTGAATTGCCTTAGGCGCGAGTCTTGATCTCCTCGAGTACCTTGGCCACAAACTCATCAACGCTCATCTGAACGGTCTCGTTGGAGCGATCGCGGACGGAGATGTTACCGGCCTCGACCTCCTTCTCGCCCAGAATGAGCATGTAGGGCACGCGGTCGATGCTGCGGGCCTCGCGGATCTTGTAGCCGATCTTCTCGTCGCGGTCGTCGCAGACCACGCGAATGCCGGCGTCCTCCAGCTTGGCGCACACCTCGTGGGCGTAGTCGCGGCTCTTCTCAGAGACGGGAAGCGCCTTGACCTGCACGGGGGCCAGCCAGGTGGGGAACTTACCCGCAAAGTGCTCAATCAGAATGCCGATGAAGCGCTCGATGGAGCCAAAGCACACGCGATGCAGCATGATGGGACGTTTCTTGGTGCCGTCGGCGTCCACGTACTCCAGGTCAAAGTTGAGCGGCATCTGGAAGTCAAGCTGGACGGTGCCGCACTGCCAAGTACGGCCGAGCGAGTCCTCCAAGTGGAAGTCGATCTTGGGGCCGTAGAAGGCGCCATCGCCCTCGTTGACCTCGTATTCCGTGCCCAGCTTCTCCAGAGCGGTGCGCAGGCCCTCCTCGGCGCGCGCCCAGTCCTCGTCGGAGCCCATGGAGTCCTCGGGGCGGGTGGAAAGCTCAACGTGGTACTTAAAGCCAAACTTCTGGTACACGGAGTCGATGAGGTTGACCACGCCCACGATCTCGTCGGTCAGCTGGTCGGGACGCACAAACAGGTGGGCGTCGTCCTGGTTAAAGCAGCGCACGCGGAACAGACCGTGCAGGGCGCCGCGTAGCTCGTGGCGGTGCACCAGGCCAATCTCGCCGGCACGGATGGGCAGCTCGCGATAGGAATGCGGCTTGGAGGCGTACACCAGCACGCCGCCCGGGCAGTTCATGGGCTTAATGCAGTACTCTTCGTCGTCGATGACGGTGGAGTACATGTTGTCCTTGTAGTGGTCCCAGTGGCCCGAGGTCTTCCACAGCTGCTTGTTCATGATGAGCGGCGTGGAGATCTCCACGTAGCCGGCCTTGTGGTGAATCTCGCGCCAGTAGTCCAGCAGCGTGTTCTTAAGGATCATGCCGTTAGGCAGGAAGAACGGGAAGCCGGGGGCCTCGTCGCGCATCATAAAGAGGTCCATCTCGCGGCCGATCTTGCGGTGGTCGCGCTTCTTGGCCTCCTCCAGCATGTGCATGTGCTCGTCGAGCTCTTCCTTGGTGGCAAAGGCGACGCCGTTGATGCGGGTGAGCATCTTGTTGTCCTTGTCGCCCTTCCAGTAGGCGCCCGAGACGCCGGTGAGCTTAAAGGCCTTCAGGGCCTTGGTGTAGCAGATGTGGGGACCGACGCACATGTCGATGTAGTCGCCCTGCTGGTAGAAGGTGATGCGGGCGTCGTCGTCCAGGTCGCCGATGTGCTCGACCTTGTACTTCTCACCGCGCTCCTCCATAAGGGCGATGGCCTCGGCGCGGGGCTTCTCGTACACGGTGAACTTGAGGTTCTCCTTGACGATCTTTTTCATCTCGGCCTCGATCGCGGGGAAGTCGTCCTCGCTGATCTTGACGCCCTCGGGCAGGTCGACGTCGTAGTAGAAGCCATTGTCGGTCGCGGGGCCGTAGGCAAAGTCGGCCTCGGGGTACAGGCGCTTGATGGCCTGCGCCATGATGTGCGCGGCAGAGTGGCGGATGACGTGCGTGACCTCGTCCTGCGGGAGTTCGGCCACCGAACCGTCATTGTAGAGTGCCTTCATGGGTATGTTTTCTCCTCTCGGATGCCTGATGCAAGTGCGCGCAATGCGCTCGGCGTTTTTGACTTGCATCATTATAGGCAGGTTGCCTTGGTATACAAGCGCCCGCCGCACCTTAATGGCACGGCGGGCGATTTTCTACGCATGCTTCATCGTGTGGGGGCGGGGTGCCCGTGGCTTGCGGCCGGCCCGGCGATGGATGCGTTACTGGATGCGAGTTCGGCAGTAGGGGCAGACCTTCCAGTGCGCATCGAGCGGGCGATGGCAGCTGGGGCAGACGTTGCGAACCTGGGTATCGCACACCGGGCAGACGACGAAGTCCTTCTCGATGGGCGCGCCGCACTGCGGGCAGGTGCCGTACTGGGCAAGCTGGCGCTCGCGCAGGGCCATGTCCAGCTCCTGCTCCTCGCGATCGGACGCGTAGGAGTGCGGGCGCAGGACCAGGTAGGCGATGAGGCCCACAAACGGGATGAGGGCGATGATGCCCCATGCCACGTAGGCGCTGGCGCCGCGGCGGCGAGCGTCGATGAACACATAGACGACCGACAGCACATACAGGGCGATGATAAAGCCGACGAAGGCATAGACGACGCCCATAAGCTGCGGCGACATGAGCTCGGAGATGTACTTGGACATTACGGGTACCTTTCGGAATATTAACAGTCCGGTTAAGTTTACCACGGGGTTTGTTTATATGGGAATACGGTTGGGTACGGGGCTGGCGCGGACACAAACATCTCAATCTGTAACAAGTGGGAGCGGAATCCGGGTCTAGATGTTACAGATCGAGACGAACGGAGGACTCTCCAGACTAACGTCTCGATCTGTAACATCTGGAACCCAGTTCTTCTGCTTACTGTTACAGAACGAGACAAACCTCTAACACCAGGAGCGGCAGACAAGGTCACCGATGGTCCCGAGTCTTCCCACGCCTGCCGTTGGCGGATGCAGCGGGGCTGTTCGCCGCATTGCCGCCGCACTGGGGGTGTGCGGACCGTAGGATAGTCCTATTGACAGCCTGTCAACTTGTCTGGGAGGCACTGTGACGGAAACGTTTGATATCGCAATTGTGGGCGCGGGCATCACGGGATGCGCCATCGCGAGGCAGCTCGCGCGCTATGACCTGTCCATTTGCGTGGTCGAGGCGGCCAACGATATCGCGCTGGGCGCCTCGAAGGCCAACGGCGGCCTGGTGCACGCC
>CABVAS010000179.1 GCA_902496375.1 uncultured Collinsella sp. | reverse complement strand
CATAGCCTTTTGGCCCATGTTCCCTACAAAGCCAGGGCTCAGCCTGCCGCGCCGTGGGAATCCGAGCAGGTGCCCTACGACGACGCCATGGTCGGCGGCTTTGCCGGCGATGCGAGCGGGGACGATCTGCCTCCGTTCGACGTGCCGGGTGCGACGCCCGCGCCCAAGCCCGCTGCAACTGCCCCCAAAGAGGAGGACGCTCCTGCAGCTCCCTGGGAGTCCAACCCCGGCGCCGGCAGCCCCTTCGGCCACCAGGGCGCAGCCCCGAGCATCCCGCAGACCGAGGACGAGGCCAAAGCCCTCATCCGTAGCGTCTTCGGTCAGTCCACCATCTTCAAACCGGTGGAGTAGCCGTGCGGGCGGGTATGCTGCTCAAGAAGAGGTCTCTTTGTCCGGGCGCATCTGTATTTCGGACATGTGTAGTGTGGTGCCGCGTATCTCGCATTCGAGCAGACAGGTACGCGACGGCCGGCCTAGGATGTTGAGGTCGATACGATACGTCGCATGGCTGTCTGCGTGCTCGACTTGCTCGGCGTCGACGGTTGCTCCGATTGTCGAATAGTCGCCTAGCTCGGCATCGACAATCTTGGAGTCCTTTATCTTGACCTTGAACTCTTGGTAGAGGGACGGGCTGTTGTAGTAAATGGTTCGAGTTCCGTCGGTGCACTCATCGGTCGCTTCCCATTTGACGATGGGCTGGTCCGAGCTGGCTATCAGCAGTTCTGCTCCAAAGGCTATGGCATGGGTGATGACAACCAGCAATGCCCAGCCGACAAAGAGATAGAGAACCAAATATGCAACGGGGTGTTTTGAGCGGATGTTTTGGAGCGCGTCGGGGGCGTTCATGGGGCACCTCCAAATTGCTATCTATGGCAATCAAATTATACCCCGCCGTCATGCGTGCCGCCTCGAGTAGTGGCTCGGCATTTAGCCATTTAGTGGGACGCATAAAATGTCGGATTTCGGCTCTACAAGACTTAGCTTTCAATATTATGCAGATGCAAATTATTCAACTTTGCATAATTTTTGGGTGCGGCTTGCGCTCCAGGACATGTATATCGACTGAGGTAACACGTCCGCCCCGCTCGCTGGCCTCGCGCCGTGGTACGATTTTTGAGTTTGAAAGTCCCGCCGTGCTCCGGCTGCCCTTGCAGCTCGGCGTGCGGCCGCACGTAAAGGAGCCATCATGGCCGGTATGAACATGCAGCAGATGATGAAGCAGGCTCGCAAGATGCAGGAGCAGCTTGCCGCCGCGCAGGAGAACCTCAAGTCCCAGACCGTCGACGCCTCTGCCGGCGGCGGCATGGTCAAGGTGACCGTTAACGGCGAGATGGAGCTCGTCAACCTCACCATCGATCCCGATGCCCTCGATCCCGAGGACGTCGATATGCTGCAGGACATGATCATGGCTGCCGTCAACGAGGCCGTCCGCGGCGTCAACGAGCTCGCCAACAAGCAGATGGGCGCCATCACCGGCGGCCTCAACATCCCGGGCATGCCGTTCTAAGACACGCATATATATGAGTGCGAATCACAGTCTGCAAAAACTGCTCGATGAGCTGGGCCGTCTGCCGGGCATTGGTCCCAAGTCGGCCCAGCGCATCGCCTATTACCTGCTCGAGGCCGATGCCGAGGAGGCCCGCCGCCTGGCCGAGGCCATCCTGGAGGTCAAGCAGGAGGTGCACTTTTGCAGCCGCTGCTTTAACTACGCCACGGCCGACGAGTGCTCCATCTGCCAGGACCCGATGCGCGATACCACTCGCATTTGCGTGGTGGGCGAGCCGCGCGACGTCCAGGCAATCGAGCGCACGGGCAGCTACCATGGCCTGTACCATGTGCTGGGCGGCGTGATCAGCCCCATGGACAAGATTGGTCCCGAGCAGTTGCACATCCGCGAGCTGCTGGCGCGTCTGGGCCACGAGGATATCCATGAGGTCATCATCGCCACCAACCCCAACATCGAGGGCGAGACCACGGCGAGCTATCTGGCCCGTACCATCAAGCCGTTGGGCGTCGAGGTGTCGCGTCTGGCAAGCGGCCTTCCCGTGGGCGGCGACTTGGAGTATGCCGACGAGCTTACGCTTGGCCGCGCCATCGAGGCCCGTCGCGCGATTTAGGTGGCGAGCCTGCTCCTGCCGTATGTTTTCCTCGCGACGCACGGGGTAGTCATAATTTCCCCGTGCGACTGTGAGTTTGTTGTGCAACAAAGATGCTTTGTATCCGCTTATCGCATGGATGCTTCCGCTCGCATCCTTAATTTGCCCATTCGTTGCGCAACCTTTTGGGTTCGCTGATACACTCAAATATGGATTTGAATGAATGCGCCGCTTCTGAGCGGCGTGTTTTTGTTGGAGGAGAACGCATGCGGCCCGGTGGCACTCAGACAAAGCGCGGCGCCGCGGTGCGCATGCGACGCCGACTGGGCTTGGCGCCGCGGGCGTACGCACTGCTGTCCTGCTCGCTGGTGCTGGTCATAGCTGGCGTTTCTGCCTATGGCACGACCGTGCCGTCCATGATGCAGGCGCATGCCGCACGCGAACCGCGCGTGGGGCATGAGGTCAAAAGTGATCTGGGCACCACGACTGGATATGCTTGGGCAAGTGTGGTCGGGCATATTGTGTTTGGCACTGACGATGCGGACGGCGCCGAGGCCCCGGACAACGAAGTCACGCTTGCCAATGGCAAAACCATCGTGCTCACCAACACCAAGATCATCGATCGGTTGTCCAACAATAGCGTGGCGGCAACGGTGAATAAGGTCGAGCAGCAGAAGGAGCAGGACGCCCAGCAGTCCGGAAAGCCCGGTAGCTCGGATACTTCTGGCTCCGGCTCGGATTCATCGAGTTCGGGCGGCGGCTCTGGGTCGGGTTCCTCTACCGGAGGGTCTGGAAACGGCGGCTCGACGGGCGGCAACACTGACAACGATACAAACTCCGGTGGCCTTTCCGCTGCTGAGGAAGAGAGCATTCACAGTTGGCTTGTGACCAAGTACAACATGCTCGACGGCTATGTTTCTCGTGCCAATGACGTGGTCTCGACCTATAACTCTACGGGAGATCCTAGGCCGTGCGACAGCCTGGTCGGGGGAGATGTTTGTCATTCGAGCCGAGTTCGGTCGTCAGACATTCTCGCCCCGGTCAAAGTGGTATCAGCAGTATGCCAATCTGTGGGGCTGTTACACCAACCTATGTCAATGGGTCGGCCATTACGGCGATGATGACGTCGCGCTCGGTAACTTCAACAATAACGTGGCGGCGCTTGCCCTATGATGACCGATCTTGCATCCACCACACCACAATCGCTCGGTCGCGATCCCATGGTCGGCCTGCGCCTGGCGCGTGTCGACGGGTTTGAGCCGGCCATTGCGCTCGGTCAGGACGAACTGCCTACCTATCTGCGTCGTTTTACGATGCTGTTTGCCGACGATGCCACCATGCGCCGTGGCGGTATCGGCCGCGTGACGCGTGCCGTCAACGCCCAAGGCGAGGCCGTGGCACTCAAGCAGCTCATCTTGCCGACGCGCGATGAGTTTGATGACGATGCCGCTCACGAGGTGCTGGTCGCCAAGTTCAAGGCGGCGTTTCGCGAGGAATACGAATGCCATCGCGCCCTTTCGGGCCTTAAGGGCTTTCCCCGCCTCTATGGCTGGGGCGAGGTCGACGGTGTGCCTGCAATTGTCATGGAATGGGTCGAGGGCGAGACGCTTGCCCGCTTGCGTTCTCGACTTGCCGTGGACGATGCCGGACGCCTGTCGCCGCTTGTGGCGGCACG
>CABVAS010000178.1 GCA_902496375.1 uncultured Collinsella sp. | reverse complement strand
GGCACTGCAGGCGCGCATCGACGCCGCCGAGCCCCTCATGGACTTTGTGTACCGTTCGCTACAGGAGTCGAGCGACATTACCACACCGGGCGGTCGCGCCAAGGCGCTCGAGGACGCGCTGACGCTCATCTATCCGCTACGTGACAGCTATATGATCGACACGTACTTTATCCAGATTGCCGATCTGTTGGGTTTGGACCTGGAGACCGTGCGCGCGAGCTCGGGCCGTGTGTTTCGCGATGTCGCCAAGCGCGAGGATGCCGAGCGCCGCCGTGAGCAGAACTACGAGCGTCAACGCGTGCAAGCTGAGCGCTCGGGCAGCGCGGGCGGTCGGGCGTCTGGTTCGCAGGGGACGTCTCGCGGTGCCTGGGCCGCGGGTGCGACGCCGCCGGTGTCCGCACCGGTCGAGGAGGACCCGTACGACTACGTTCCGCTTGATGCCTATGGGGCGACACCGGTGGAGGCCGACGAGGATCTGCCGCCAATCGATGTGCCAGCGGGGATGGAAAGCGCGGCGCCCGTTGCCGATGGTTCAAGCGCGGCGGCGGCTCCGTCGATGCCGATCGTTTTGACCGATCTGGAGCGGAAATCCCTGGCGGGGGAGCGCGAGCTGCTGACGATGCTCACGAGCTACCCCGATCTGTTCCGCACGTATGCCGATCGCATTTGTTCTATCGAGTGGGTCGACCCGCGTCACGAGTCCATTGCGTGGGCCGTGCTCGCGACGCCGCCGGGCACCGATCCTGCTGCCTGCATGGATGCGGCGCGCGCGGTGTGTCCCGAGGCGGCGTCGCTTGTCAGCGCCGGGCGCATTTCGGCAACGAGTAAGCACCCGACCGAGACGAACATCGTCTTTATGCTCGATACGCTCGAGCTCTACACCATCAAACGTCGCATGCGAGCTGCGCAGGCCAAGTTGCGTCAGGACCGTTCACTCGACGATGAGGACCGTCGCGTGCTGACTGTGCAGGCGGTGCAAGATTCACAGCGCCAGCGCGAGCTCCAAAAGTCGATCGGCGGCGTGGCGGATCCGTTTCGTTTGATCGGCCTGGAGGCCGCAGGCACCGAACAAGCCTAGATGTTGTGGTCAACCAGGGTATTCTCGCCTATATCCAGCCCTCTTTTTGGGTATAGACGTCAATGTGTGTGCTAAAGTATTGAGTCCTGTGGACTATGAAGGGAGAATCTGTGCCAAAAAAGACTGAGAGCACGGGTACTGGGCTGGAATCCTACGTTGCAAAGCTCATGGGCAACGGCTCAAACAGGACTTCGGTAACCGAGGACGAGATTCAGGTCGCCCTGAAGGATATCGATGTTTCTGACGAGCAGCTCACCGCGGTGTATTCCGCGCTGCGCAACAGCGGCATCCAGATTATCTCCGCGAGCGGTAACGACGACGCCCCCATGGACGTCGACGATGACGATAACGATACCGATACCGACGATTTCGATGACGACGACGAGCACGATTCCGGCTCGCTCGACGATCACGAGCTCAAGATGGCCCGTCAGGCCGACGCCGAGATGGGTTCTTCCAAGAGCAAGAAGAAGCGCACCGTGCGCACGTCCCGTTCACGCTCCCGCGTGCGCGGCATCGATGCCTCCACGGTGATGCTGACCGGCGACCCGGTCCGTATGTACCTCAAGGAGATCGGCAAGGTCGACCTGCTGACCGCCTCCGAAGAGGTCGATCTGGCCATGAAGATTGAGGCCGGTCTTGAGGCCACCGAGAAGCTCGAGGCTGCCGAGGCAGGCGAGCTCGAGCTCACGCGTGCCGAAATGCGTCGTCTTACGCGCATTGAGAACGTGGGTCTCGAAGCCAAGCAGGCACTCATCAGCGCAAACCTGCGTCTGGTCGTCTCCATCGCCAAGCGCTATGTCGGTCGCGGCATGCTGTTCCTGGACCTTATTCAGGAGGGCAACCTCGGTCTGATCCGCGCCGTCGAGAAGTTCGACTACCAGAAGGGCTTTAAGTTCTCCACGTACGCCACGTGGTGGATCCGTCAGGCCATTACGCGCGCTATCGCCGACCAGGCCCGTACCATCCGTATTCCCGTGCACATGGTCGAGACCATCAACAAGCTCGTCCGTGTGCAGCGCCAGCTCCTTCAGGACCTGGGTCGCGACCCGACCCCCGAGGAGATCGGTGCCGAGATGGACATGAGCGCCGACCGCGTTCGCGAGATCCAGAAGATCTCGCAGGAGCCCGTGTCGCTCGAGACCCCCATCGGCGAGGAAGAGGATTCCCAGCTGGGCGATTTCATCGAGGACTCCCAGGCTATCGTTCCGCCCGATGCGGCCAGCTTCTCCATGCTGCAGGAGCAGCTCACCCAGGTGCTCGATTCGCTTGCCGATCGTGAGCGCAAGGTTATTGAGCTGCGCTTTGGCCTTGTCGACGGACATCCCCGTACGCTCGAGGAGGTCGGCCGCGAGTTTGGCGTCACGCGCGAGCGCATCCGCCAGATCGAGTCCAAGACTCTGGCCAAGCTTCGCCACCCGAGCCGCTCGAGCAAGCTCAAAGACTACATCGAGTCTTAGTAGTTACGGCGTTTTACCAAACGCCGTAACTGGTCGACGCTGCGCGGACACCAGAGCGACAACTTGTCATTCAAAGAGGACGGCATGACCAGAAGGTCTATGCCGTCCTCTTTTCATGCCAATTTGTTCGCTCTGGTGCCCGCTCGCTGGCATTGTCAAAACATCGGCGTTTCCGTTGCTGGTGCCGGCAGTTAGGCCGTCCCCAAGGGATCATGGCGAGAAAATTTCTTAAAAAAGTTCTTGCCCTGAGCTGATTCGTCCGTATAATAAACTTCGTTGCTTGAGAGCACGCACCTATTCCTCGGTAGCTCAATGGTAGAGCACGCGGCTGTTAACCGCGCTGTTGTAGGTTCGAGTCCTACCCGGGGAGCCAGAATTTTTCAGCCCTTTCTGTTGGGCTTTAAATTCCTCGGTAGCTCAATGGTAGAGCACGCGGCTGTTAACCGCGCTGTTGTAGGTTCGAGTCCTACCCGGGGAGCCAGCTTGTAAAACCCGTCGCTTATGCGGCGGGTTTTTTCATGCCGCGATCGCTGTTCGCGAACGTTACCGTATCAACATTTCGTGTCGAGGATGTAATCCCGAGGCCCGCCACCTCAACATGGCGCGGTCGTTGTAGAATATTCCAATGATTGCTCCCACGAGATGGTGCCGCGAGCACCAGATAAGGAGATTCTTGTGTCTGAGACCATTAACGGCAGCCTGAGCGTCTCGAACGACGTTATTGCCGATATTGCCGGTTATGCCGCGATGACGTGCTATGGCGTCGTCGGTATGGCCGAACAGCTCCAGGGCGCCGAGAGCGTGCGCCTGCTTGCCGGTCAGCGCCTCCGCAAGGGCGTGCTTGTCTCCGCCGACGAGAACGGCCTTACGGTCGATCTTCACGTCGTGCTCGAGAACGGCGTCAACATGAAGTCCGTTTGCCACAATCTTTCGAGCTCCGTTGCCTTCACCCTGCAGGAGATCGCCCAGATCGATCCCGCCAGCCTTAAGATCGGCATCCATATCGACGCGCTCAAGAGCCGTCTGAACTAGCATCCGAAAACGGAGATTCAAATACCCATGATTGCAAAGACCATTCGCACCTGTTTTCCGATCGCTGCGGCTGCCGTTTCCGACAAGGCCGAGGAGATCAACAAGCTCAACGTCTTCCCCGTACCCGACGGCGACACCGGCACCAACATGTCGCTCACGCTCGCCTCGGTGACCAAGGAGCTTTCCGCCCTTCCCGCCGATGCCGACATGGAGGCCATTGCCGGCGCCAT
>CABVAS010000177.1 GCA_902496375.1 uncultured Collinsella sp. | reverse complement strand
TTATCGAGACGCGCCCCGATGCCGTAACGCCGCAGGCCCTCACGCTCATCCGCCGCCTGGGCTGCACCAAGATCCAGATGGGTATCCAGAGCCTCGACCAGCACCTGCTCGATATCAACGAGCGTCGCATTTCGGTGGCGCAGATCGAGCGGGCGTTTTCGCTTGCGCGCCTGTTTGGCTTTAAGATCCACGCGCATTTTATGCTTAACTTGCTGGGCGCTACGCCCGAGGGGGACAAGCGCGACTACGAACGCTTTATGACCGAAGGGGCCTTTATGCCCGACGAGGTCAAGGTCTACCCGTGCGCGCTCATCGAGGGCTCGCGTCTGGTGGGCTGCTATGAGCGCGGCGAGTGGCGTCCCTATACCGAGGAAGAGCTGCTCGATGTGCTTGCCGACGACATCGTGGTGACGCCGGCGTTCTGCCGCATCAGTCGCATGATCCGCGACTTTAGTTCCGATGACATCATGGTGGGCAACAAGAAGCCCAACCTGCGCCAGCTCGTTGAGAACCGCCTGGCTGCTCGGGGTGACGGTGCGACAGTGCGTGAGATTCGCTATCGCGAGATCAGCACGGCGGGCGCCGACTTGGATGAGCTATCTCTTGATGAGGAAGTGGCGTACGAGACGCCGGTGACTTACGAGCGCTTTTTGCAGTGGGTGACGCCGCGGGGCAAGATCGCGGGCTTTTTGCGGTTGTCGCTGCCCGACCATTCGTTTGTTGCCGCGCATGCGGACGAGTTGCCGACGACGCCGGACGAGGCGATGATTCGCGAGGTACACGTGTATGGCATGGCGGCACGCGTGGGCGACCAGGGCCAGGCGGCGCAGCATCATGGGTTGGGGCGTTTGCTCGTAGAGCGTGCGTGCGAGATTGCCCGGGATGCGGGTTATGCGCGTATCAACGTTATTAGCGCAATTGGCACACGCGAGTACTATCGCCATCTTGGATTTTATGACCATGGCCTTTATCTGCAAAAGGAGCTCTAGATGAACAAGCCGAGTGTTTCTGCCGGCGTCGTTGCCGGCGTTGCTCTGGGAGCCGCGGCGCTTGGTGCGGCCGCTGTCGCTGTTCGTGCTGCCTGTCTGCAGGTTGCGCGAACCCGCAATGGGTTGGCGCGTGTGAAGCGCGTGCACGACGAGGGCGGCGACGAGGTCCGTGTGCTCGTGCAGGGCGGCGTCTACCAAAGCGCGAGCTATGTTGGCGATCGTTGGGCGGAGCCGGTCTTTGCGTACTATCGTGCATTTGACGATGTGTTTGAGGCCGAGGACGCAATGCGTGATGCTTACGGGCATGGTATCGACCGCATGCTTATGCTGGGCGGCGGCGGGTTTGCCTATCCTAAGTTCGCTCTGATGTCGCACGAGGGTTTGCGCATGGACGTCATCGAGTATGACGGAGAGATTACGCGCCTGGCGCGCCGCTGGTTCTACCTAGACGAGCTGGAGCGCGCGGCGGGCGATCGTCTGCGGGTGATAACCGCCGAGGCTCGTTCATATTTGGGCATTACGAGCGTGGGCCATCGTCGCTATGACGCGGTCGTGAGCGACTGCTTTGGCGGTGCCGAGCCTGTGCGCGAGCTGGCGACGGTTGAGGCGTTGCGTTTAGTGCGGGGCAGCCTGAACCCCGGGGGTATCTACGTTGCCAATATCGTGAGCGCAAACGAGGGGAGCGACGTGACGTTTCTGCGCGACTGCACTGCCACGGCACTCGAGGTATTCGCCCACGCCTGGGTGGTCCCATGTGGCGATGCGAAGTTCGGCGGCGAGGAAAACTACCTGCTCATCGCCAGCGACGGCAACTACGCCTTTGCCGAAGCCGTGCCCTTCGACACCGACTTCCTCGGCACCGTCCTTCACGACAAATAGGTCTCCCCGTCCCAAAAAGACTGGTCTTAGGCGTGGTCGCGCCAGCCGAGAACGCGCTGCTTCATGCCCTCTATGTCGAGCACACCTTCGGCAAAGCCCTTGCGCACGAGCTCTTCGGGAACAAACTCGTCGTAGCGGTCAAAGTAAGGCACCTCGCCAGGATAGACGAGCTCGATGGGGTCGAAGTCCTTCTCGGCCTCGGCGGCGAGCACCTCAAAGAACGTCTCTTCGTCGGCCTTCATCTTAAACTGCATAAAGTACGGGCGTGATGGGTCGAGTCCGCGAAGGCCCAACTCAGCGGCGCATTTGATTTTAAGCATGCGCTCGAGTGCTAGGAAGGCGTAGCTGCCTAACCAGGGGAAGAGTACCCAGGTGTCGCCGCCCAGGTTAATGAGCGGTTTAGTTCCCGCACCCGAAATCTCGGCCGTATGGCGAGCCTGCGCCAAGCGGGCCCGTGCGTTACCCATGAGGTACGGATATGTCGCGTGCTCGTTGAGCGCCTTGCGCATGCGCTCGAGTACGTGTGTATTGATGTCGCCGGGGCAGTCGCCAAAGTAGGCCGGCACCCGGCCCTTGACCTGCGTGGCAAAGACGGTGTGGCGCTTCCAGTCCACTTCCTCGACAATCCAGCAGTGTCCGGCGATGGCGATGCGCTCACCGGGCGGTGGCGGATTGACGATCGTACCCAACTCGGCCGATTCGCTGCGAACGGTGAACTCCTCGTTTTCCTGGAACACGGCGTAGAACTTAAAGTTGTTGATGATGCGCTCGCCCGCGAGACCCACGATGAGCCCGCCGCCCTCGGTGACCTGGATATGGTCGATCTTAATGAGGTGGCGCAGCAGCACGCGATAGTCATCGGCCGAGACGCGATGGAAATAACTGAGCGTGAGTACGCGCTGGGCAAGCTCTGCCGGCGTGAGTTCGCCGGTGCTGGCAAGCGTCGACATGGTCTGGTGGTAGAGCAGGCTGTAGGGGAGTCGATCGAGCTCGGGCGGCTCGACCCACTTTTCCTCGCGATAGAGTTGTACGAGCGCGATGCCCTGCAGGAGCTTCCACGGAATGGTCTCGGGCATCATCGTGCGCGGCTCGGGCTCTTCCTCGCGCATGACAAACCACATCTCGGGCGGAAGATCGCGGCGTCCCGTGCGGCCCATTCGCTGCAAAAAGGAGCTGACGGTAAATGGCGCATCGATCTGAAACGCACGCTCCAGGCGGCCGATATCGATACCGAGCTCCAGCGTAGAGGTGGTGACGGTCGTTTGCGCCTGTTCCTCGTCTCGCATGAGCTCCTCGGCCGTCTCACGCAGCGATGCCGAAAGATTGCCGTGGTGGATGAGAAAGCGGTCGGGCTCGTGCCGGCTCTCGCAGTAGCTACGCAGCATGGAGCATACGGCCTCTGCCTCCTCGCGCGAGTTGGCAAAGACCAGGCACTTGCGGCCGCGGGTGTGTTCGAAGATATAGCCCATGCCGGGGTCGGCGTTGTCTGGTGCTGTGTCGGTGGGGTTGAGTAATGCCTGTTCGGGTGCTTGGGGGATATCGACTTCGCCCTCGGGGGCCGAGGAAGTTTGGCGGTCCTTGGGAGCGGCCTTGCCCCGTGCCCGCTCACGACGTTGACGGCGCTCCTCTTGTGTGAGTTGTCCGCTGTGGCGCATGTCTTGGGTGTCGGCCGGCAGTGCCGCGGATGCCGCCTCGATGCGCTCGCACGCAAGCACTTCGGCCTCTTGAGGACCTGTGCCCACGAATCCCCGCTGCTGTGCCTGGGGGCCCGAGTTGTAGAAGTGCTCCATGGAGATGCGCCACACGCGACGCGGTTCTTCAAAGCGGGGGATAACGCAGTTGCGCCCCGTTCCCTGTGAGAGAAAAGCGCCCGTGCGCTCGGGGTCGCCGATGGTGGCCGAAAGGCCAATGCGTCGAGGCTGCACGCCGGCCATGCGCGAGAGCCGCTCGATAAGGCAGAGCGTCTGCCCGCC
>CABVAS010000176.1 GCA_902496375.1 uncultured Collinsella sp. | reverse complement strand
CAATGGTATACGGGTGCATCATCGACGTCTTCAATACAGAAAATATCAGTGCGGATTGTTTTCAGGGGTTAGCCCGTACGGCCTTCTACCGCTACGTAGCAATTAGGGCATCTGGAGTGGACGGCGGCTTGGCTACGAGCTGAGGCTGAAGATCTGGATGGCCGGGTGCCGTTGCTGGGAGTGCAGGCGTTACTGGCGATGGTCACTTTGGGACTGGTATTTCCGCCTGCTAGCAAAAAGGCCTCCGGAGCTGTTGCTTTGGAGGCCTTTCGTTTACTTGCAAATGCGCGCGTTAGTTGTTCTTGGTCAGGCGCTCGACGTCGTGGGCGATCATGTATTCCTCGTCGGTGGGGATGACCATAACCGTGACGGAAGAGCCGGCGGCGCTGATGACCTGTGGGCCGTTGCCCACGGCCTCGCGGTTCTTGTTGTTGTCGATGCGCACGCCCAGCCACTCAAAGCAGTCGCAGAAGGCCTTGCGAATCGACCAGTCGTTCTCGCCGATGCCAGCAGTGAAGGTGATGGTATCCACGCCCGCCATGGAAGCGATCATGGAACCGGCCTGCTGCATGGCCTTATAGGCGAACATATCGAAGGCGAGCAGGCAGCGCTCGTCGCCCTCGGAGGCGCGCGTGCGGATGTCGCGGGCGTCGTTGGAGATGCCCGAGATGGCAAGCAGACCAGACTGCTTGTTCATCATGTCATCAACTTCCTGATAGCTGTAGCCGCCCTCGCGCTGGAGGTAGCACACGGTAGCCGGGTCAATGGAACCACAGCGAGTGCCCATCATCAGGCCGTCAAGCGGCGTGAGGCCCATCGTGGTGTCGCGGCACACGCCGTCCTCAATGGCGGCAAGCGAAGCACCGTTGCCCAGATGGCACGAAAGCAGGCGGTGGCAGCGCGAGCCCAGGATCTCCTTGGCCATCATCCACTCGTAGCGGTGGCTCGTACCGTGTGCGCCGTACTTGCGCACGTGGTACTTGTCGCACACGTCCTTGGGCAGCGCGTAGGTGTAGGCGACCTCGGGCATGGTCATGTGGAACGAGGTGTCGAAGACGGCCACGTTGGGCAGCTCCGGATACTTCTCGCGGCAATATTCGATTGCTGCGGCCTCGCCGTAATTGTGCAGCGGAGCGAGCGGGGCCACCTCAAGGATCTTAGCCATGACCTCATCGTCGACGACCGCGGAATCATCGAAGTGCCAGCCGCCCTGAACGATACGATGCCCAATGCCATCAATCGTAAAGTCGGTCTTCTCGAGCTCCTCGAGCACGCGAGCGATAGCAGAGCGATGATCGGGGAAAGGGACCTCCTCGGTCTGCTTAGCGCCACCGTTCTCGGAGTGGCCAAAGATGCCCATGTCCGATCCGATACGCTCGCAGTTGCCCTTGGCGAAAACCTTGCGGGTATCGGTATCCAAAAGCTGATATTTAAGGCTTGAGCTGCCGGCGTTGACAACAAGTACGTTCATGAGACTCCTTCGCAGTGCAATACGGTCGACGCAGGCCCCTTAAGGCGGCCGCATTTTAATAAGAAGTTATCATATCTTGATAAATAGATATCAGCATATCGCCCAACGAGCGCAAAAGAGGGGCCGAACGGCGCTCGGTCGTCCAGCCCCTCCCCTCTTGCAATTACTTGCCGTTGACGATGCGCTCGACGTCGGAAGCGATCATGAACTCCTCGTCCGTGGGGATGACGAAAATCTTGACCTTGGAATCCTTGGCAGACAGGCACCAAGCGCCGTCACCACGCAGGGCGTTGCGGGCATGATCCATCTTGACGCCCATAAAGGCCAGACGGTCGGCAACGCCGGCGCGAACAGCCGGAGCGTGCTCGCCGATACCGGCAGTAAAGACCAGGGTGTCCATACCGCACATAGAAGTAGCCATCTCGGCAGCCTTGGCGGCAATCTTGTAGACAAACATGTCGAAGGCGAGCTGAGCATCGGGGTCACCAGCGGCGGCGAGCTCCTCGACGTTGCGGCAGTCGTTGGTCTTGCCGCCGGTCACAGCCAAAAGGCCGGACTTCTTGTTCATCATCTCGTCGACCTCGTCGAAGGTGTAGCCACCCTCGCGCTGCAGGTAGCACACGGTAGCCGGGTCGATGGAGCCGCAGCGGGTGCCCATCATGACGCCGTCGAGCGGCGTCAAGCCCATGGTGGTGTCCATGCACTTGCCGTCCTCGATGGCGCACAGGGAAGCGCCGGAGCCGATATGGCACACGACGACCTTGCGGGCCTCGCCGTTGGTCATCTCGGCGACCTTCTTGGAGATGTAGCGATAGCTGGTGCCGTGGGCGCCGTACTTACGGATGTGCAGCTTGTCGCAAACATCCTTGGGAAGGGCGTAGGTCTTGGCGACCTCGGGCATGTTGAAGTGGAAAGCGGTGTCGTAGACCGTGACGTTGGGCAGATCGGGATACTGCTCCAGGCAGTACTCGATAACGTTGGCCTCGGGGTTGTTGTGCAGCGGCGCCAGCGGGGCGACCTCGCGAATCTTGGCGAGGACGTCCTCGTCGACGAGGGAGGAATCACCAAAGTACCAACCGCCCTGAACGATACGGTGGCCGATGCCCTCGATCTTGACGCCGTTGGCCTCAAGGTCCTTCAGGACGACCTCGATGGCGACCTTGTGGTCGGGGAACTCGATGTTCTCGGTCACCTTCTTGGAACCGTTGGCAGCGTGGGTGAAGGTACCGCCGGTAAAGCAGACGCGCTCGCAGGAGCCCTTTGCGGACACCTTGTGGGACTTGGTATCGATGACCTGATACTTAAGGGTCGAAGATCCTGCGTTGACGACCAGAACGTTCATGTGTCTCCCTACTAACAGGCGGTGTGGCGCCGCCAGGTTACATACGCTTCAATAATAAACCCAAACGCCCTCGCGCTCGGGTTTATTGCGTTGATATATAAGTTATCGGTGCTTGAGCTTCCGTTTCATTGCAAGGAAAAAGCGCCCTCAGATGAGGTTCTCGCCCAGGTTCTTGCCGCCGAGGACGTGCATGTGGAAGTGCATGACGGTCTGGCCGGCGTTGACGCCCTTGTTGGAGATGACGCGGAAACCGTCCTCCAGACCCTTGGCCTTGGCGACCTCCTGGATGGCGTGGGCCATGGCGCCCATGGTCTCGGCGGGCACGTTATCGGCGATGTCACTGTAGTGCTTCTTGGGGATCACGAGCGTGTGGACCGGCGCCTGGGGATTGAGGTCGTCGAACGCGATGACCTGGTCATCCTCGTAGACGACGGTCGAGGGGATCTCGTGGTTGGCAATTTTGCAGAAGATGCAATCACACATGGTTGGTTCCTTTCTCACAGACCAAGGTAATTATATTTGGTCGGGATGGTTAGAACGAGAGGTTGTCGTCGGTGTTGGCGGCTTCGCCGTCGGCGAGCACGTCGTTGCCGTCGACGTCCTTCAGGAGCACCGAGACCTTCTGCTCGGCATCGGACAAGCGGGTACGCAGGCTCTTGAGGAGCTCGACGCCGCGGGTATAGCTCTCAAGCGACTCCTCGAGCTCCATATCACCCGACTCCAAGCTGCGGATGATGAGCTCCAACTCCTGTGAAGCCTGCTTGTACGTAAGCTGCTCGACCGGGGTCTTCTCTGCCATATCTGTTTCCTTTCCTAAAGGTTTATCGCTATGAAACGCGGCCTACTCGACCGTATCGACCGTTGCCGCCACGTTGCCGTCTGCCATGCGCACGCGAATGGCGTCACCGGGCTTAAAGGTCTTGGCGCTCGTGGCCACCCCATCATCGCTGTACGCGATGGAATAACCACGGGCAAGCACCTTGAGCGGCGACAGGGCATCGAGCGAGGCTGCCGCACGGCCCAGGTCGGATGCTGGCTTGTTGAGCATCGTGCGCCCCTGATGCTCCAGGCGGG
>CABVAS010000175.1 GCA_902496375.1 uncultured Collinsella sp. | reverse complement strand
TTCCGATCTATAGATTCGAGTTTCTCTTTATGTTCACCTATCCCGGACTCTTTTTGCTCTACGCCGTCCTGTCCTCCTGCCTTGCCATGACCATGAACTTCTTTGGCATCGTCGGCATCTTCTCGGGCGGTCTCATGGAAATGACGGCCTTCAACTTCATCCCACTCATGCGAATGCATGCCGGCTCCTACCTTTTGGCGCTCGGTATCGGTCTTGCCTTTAGCCTCATCTTTTTTGTTAGTTTTCGAGCACTCATCTTGGTCTATGACCTTAAGACGCCGGGCCGCGAGGATCATGTCTCCAATCGCGCGGCAATCGATCGTTTAACGGGAAGCGGCTTTGCCAAAGAGCAATCTCCCAATGGCGAGGTCAGTATTCAATCCGATCAAGATCACGTCCTCGCTGAGCGGGTAATTCAGCTTTTAGGTGGCGTTGGCAATATCGTGGGCGCAACCAACTGCGCCACGCGCCTGCGCGTCGAGGTCGCAGACCCTTCCATCGTTGCAGATAATGCGTCGTTTGTCGCGGTGGGCGCCAAGGGCCTCATCATTACGGGCAAGACCGCCCAGGTGATTATTGGCATCTCCGTTCCCCGCGTTAAAGAGCATTTTGACCAGATCATGGGCCTCGAGCCGGGATTTGTGTCCACCGCCTCGGCCTCCCCTGCCGCCAGCGCAGCCCATAAGCGCGGCGATATCTGCTTCTTCGATATCGACGGAACACTCGCCTGGCAAGACCCTCGAGTGGCACAAGAGCTTCCCGAGAGCGAGCGAGACCTCTCCCCCTATCCCAATGAAGCGGTCTCGCAAGCCATCCGTGATTTTGTCGCCAAGGGCAATATGGCGTTTATCTGCACAGGGCGCACGCTGAGCTGCATCCATCCAAAGCTGCTCGAGCTGCCCTGGACCGGCATCGTCTGCCTCGCGGGTGGCTATGTCGAACTTGAGGGACACGTGATTCGCGATTTGGCGATGACGCCCGGCATGCTGCAGCGCCTTGCTCCCATTCTTGAGCAATCGGACGAAGTGATTCGTTTTGAGGGACTCAATGGCGTCGTTCGCATGAGTGCCGATGCGCCCGACGCTCCGGGATACGCCCGCACCGTGGGCGATGCAATTACGCAGCTGCAACATTACAGCGCCTACAAGATCTTAATGTCCACGTCGCTTGCCAACCGCATCGCTCAGGATCAAGCGTTTGAGCCGCTGCTCTGCTTTAACGAGCTCGAGCTCGAAGTGACCGAGATTTCGCCTCGCGAATGCACCAAGCGCGAGGGTATCCAGTCCGTACTCGACGCCCTCGATCCCCACCACGGAACCGTATACGGCATCGGCGACGCCAGCAATGACGTCTCGCTGATGAACGCCGTCGATGTCGGTATCGCCATGGGCAATGCGCCGGACTATCTCAAAAAGCGCGCGGACTACATCACCGACTCGGTCGACAAAGATGGCGTCGTCAAGGCGCTCGAGCACTTTGGACTGGTCTAACTACGAAACTCGTCCGACATGCGCCGTTGCCTTAAATCCCCAAACCTGCCACGCAGGCAGGCACAATGTGGCAATATGTTGCCTGCACACTACATCGATGCAACCTAAGAAAGAATGCGAGAACCCGTGTCCAGTCCGTTTACCTGCTTTTTAGCCCAGCACTTTGACCAGATTAATGACTATCTGGCCACGTTCTTTGACGGACAGGCGACCTCTGCCGATATCGAACGCTACCTGTACGCGCCGCTCTCGGCTTTTACGGCCAACGCCGGCAAGCGCCACCGCCCGCTTATCTGCATGCTCGCCGCAACCGCAGTGGGCGGTAGCTTTGAGAGCGCCCGCAGCGCCGCGGCAGCTATCGAGCATTTCCAGTCGGGTGCGCTCATCCACGACGACATCGCCGACAACGGACAGCTTCGTCGAGGCAAGCCCTGCATGCACCTTACCGAGGGCACGGGGCTCGCCATCAATTGTGGCGACCTGGCGCTCACCATGGTCACCAAGACGGTTCTCGACGATCCCACGCTCGAGTCCGACGTGAAGCTGCGTGTGCTCCACGAGCTTACCGAGATGATCGTCCGCACCATCGAGGGTCAAGCGCTTGACCTGGGTTGGGTCCGTGACGAGCGCTTTGATATCTCGGTTGATGACTACCTGGACATGGCGACGCACAAGACCGCGTATTACAGCGGAGCCACGCCGCTTGCCGCCGGAGCCATTATCGGCGGCGGCAGCGAAGAGCAGGTCGAGGCGCTACGCGCCTTTGGCCTGCACACCGGCCTTGCCTTTCAGATTCAGGACGACCTGCTCAACTTGGTCGGCACCAAAGAGGCCGCCAACAAGGACTTCCGCACCGACATCACCGAGGGCAAACGCACGCTCGTTGCCGTGCACGCCCTGTCTGATGAGCGCCATCACGACGAGGTCGAGGCAATCCTTTCCTCGGGCACCGAGGACCCCACGCAGCTCGCGCGCGCCGTGGAGATCTTCCAGCAGACCGGCTCCATCGAATATGCTCACGCCTACGCGCTGGACCTGACCGCAAAAGCCAAGGCTGCCATCGAGAACGTTGAGCTTGACCCGCACGCACGCGAACTGTTCCTCTCCATGGCAGATTTCTTTGTGGAGCGCCTCAACTAGCGGGGGTCACAAAACCTGTGGGCAGCGCGTTTGGGTACAAGTTGCTACACTGTTGAGTGCATGTTTATGCATTGTCTCGCGTTGTCTATCCGACACGCGCTCAAAATAGTACGAATCGTACGCCGAAAGGGGTTCGTTCATGGAACCTATTACCACGGGCATGCAGGGAGCAGCCGTCGAGGATGTTCAGTCCCGCCTTCTGCAGCTCGGTTACGCCATCGATGCCGACGAGGTCGCCGACAAGCGCTTTGGCACCACCACCGAGCAGGCCGTTGGCACGTTTAGGCTCGATAGCGGCCTTGCGGCCGGTTATGCCGTCGATATCCCCTGTTGGAGCGCCCTGGTCGACGCCTCGTATAAGCTGGGCGACCGCACTCTGTATCTGCGCATGCCCAATTTCCATGGCGCCGATGTGCAGGCCCTGCAGCGCGCTCTCAACGTTTTGGGCTTTGCCTGTGGCGAAGACGACGGCTACTTTGGTCCGCATACCGAGGCCGCCCTGCAGCAGTTCCAGGAAAATGTCGGCCTGTTTGCCGACGGCATGGCCTTCCAGGACACCTACGCCTACATCAACCGCCTGCACCATGTGTGGGAGGGCAAGCCCTCGGTCACCGAAGCCGAGTCTCGCATCGGTTTTGCGCGCGCCGCCAACGTGCTCGAGCGTTTCCAGATTGCCGTCATCGGCGAGGACCCTATCGCGCGCAGCGTAGCATCGCGCATGTGGAACATCGCCACGGCGACGACCGACAGCAGCGGCATGATGCTTTGCGATTCCGAGGTTCCGACCGATGTCGACCTGGTGCTCGAGATTGCAAGCGACGAGTTGCCTGCAGACGCCGCCCCGCGCGCCACGATCGCCCTCGCCGAGTGCCACAACCTGGCCCAGCGCATCCGTACCGCCAATGTCGCCGCACAGCAAAAGCCGGCACGAATTCGCATCGAGCTCACGGGAATGACGCGCTACAACGGCACCTTCACGGCCAGCGACGCGCAGACCCTCGCCGTACGTCTGCTCGATGGCGTTTGCGATGCCCTCGCAGATTAGGTAAACTAGACGAGTTGCTTTTGGGCAACGCCAAACATTGGGACGTAGTTCAACGGTAGAACTCCGGTTTTTGGTGCCGGCTGTTGGGGGTTCGAATCCCTCCGTCCCAGCCATTAAAATTGAGCGCCCTGAGCCCATAACGGCCCAGGGCGCTTTCTTGTGGGCAAGCGGAGGGATTTGAACCCGCAAGGGTGCGGAGCTGAGGAAACGCGAAG
>CABVAS010000174.1 GCA_902496375.1 uncultured Collinsella sp. | reverse complement strand
TACCCCGCCTCCGAGATCTCGGAGCAGATTTCCACGGCCGGTAAGGAGGCCTCGGGCACGTCCAACATGAAGCTCATGATGAACGGCGCCATTACGCTGGGTACCCTCGACGGCGCCAACATCGAGATCGCCGACCTGGCCGGACGCGAGAACGAGGCCATCTTTGGCCTGACCGCTCCCGAGGTCGAGCAGCTCTGGGCATCCAACAGCTACTTTGCATGGGATACCCTCAACGGCGACCGCGAGCGCCTGGGCCGCGTGATGGACGAGCTCAAGGACAACACCTTTGCGGGTCTTTCGGGCAACTTCGAGAGCATCTACAACGAGCTCATGAACAACAATGACCCCGACCTGGTCATGGCCGATTTCCGCAGCTACGTGGATGCGTGGGAGAAGCTCACCGGCAGCTATGGCGACCAGGAGACCTGGAACCGCAAGGCCCTGCTCAACACCGCCTCCTCGGGCTGGTTCTCGAGCGACCGCACCATTCGCGAGTACCGCGACGAGATCTGGCACGCGTAAAGCGCGCGAGCTCCCCTATGCCAGCACGGCATTACTCGACGGGCGTGACGTTGCGCCGCGCCCGTCGCTAATGGGTTTAGGAACATCGATGACAGAAGGAGAAATCGATGAGTAAGAAAGAATGCATCGCGATGCTCCTCGCAGGAGGACAGGGCAGCCGATTGGGGGCACTCACCCAAAAGATCGCCAAGCCGGCGGTTAGCTTTGGTGGCAAGTTCCGCATTATCGACTTCTCGCTCTCCAACTGCTCCAACTCGGGCATCGACACGGTGGGCGTTCTGACGCAGTATCGCCCCTATCTGCTGCATGCCTACGTGGGCTCCGGCGAGGCGTGGGATCTGGACAGCCGTGACGGCGGCGTGTCGATCCTGCCGCCGTATGAGACGCAGACCGGCGGCGCCTGGTATGCGGGCACGGCAGACGCCATTACGCAGAACCTGGACTACATCAAGGCCAACGACCCCAAGTACGTCCTTATTCTTTCGGGCGATCACCTGTATCGCATGGACTACCGCAAGATGCTCAAGACGCACATTGAGAACAACGCCGACCTCACGGTAAGCGTTATGCCCGTGCCTTGGGAGGAGGCCAGCCGCTTTGGCATCCTGACCACCGACCCCGAGGACGGCCGTATCACCAAGTTCACCGAGAAGCCCGATAAGCCCGATTCGAACCTCGCGTCCATGGGCATCTACATCTTCTCGGCCGACGTGCTGATCGAGGCACTCGAGGAGGACGCTCTGGACCAGCGCTCGAGCCACGACTTTGGCAAGGACATCATCCCCAAGCTGCTCGGCGAGGGCAAGCGCCTGTACAGCTACGAGTTCCACGGCTTTTGGAAGGACGTCGGCACCATCGCCAGCTTCCACGAGACCTCGATGGACCTGCTGGGCAACAACCCCGAGTTCGATCTGTTTGACAAGCACTTCCCCATCATGTCCAACATCACCACGCGTCCGCCGCACTACATTGGTCCGGATGGTCGCTTGGACGACTGCCTGGTCTCCAACGGCTGCAAGATCTACGGCACCGCTCGCCACTCGATCCTTTCGACCGATGTCATCATCGAGGAGCGCGCCGTGGTCGAGGACTCCGTGCTGCTGCCGGGTGCGCACGTTAAGAGCGGCGCGCACATCTGCCGCGCTATTTTGGGCGAGAACTCCACGGTCGAAGAGGGCGTGAAGCTCGGCTCTGTCGATACCACCAAGGATACGGCCGTCGTTGGAAATGACGTCGTTATCGGGAAGGGGGAATGATCAGATGATCAATCGCAAGGCCATCGGTTATATCACCGCTAACTACTCTTCGACCTACGGCAGCGTGCTGCTCAAGGACCGCCCCATCGCGTCCGTCCCGTTTTTGGGTCGCTACCGCCTGATCGACTTCCCGCTGTCCAACATGATGAATGCTGGCATCAAGACCGTCGGTGTCGTCATGCCGGGCAACTATCGCTCGCTGATCGACCACGTGGGCTCGGGCAAGGACTGGGGCCTGGACCGCAAGAAGGGCGGCCTGTTTATGGTGCCCGGCAACGCGTATGGCACCACCAAGGGCGGCATGCGCTTCTTGCTGCGCGACATCATCTCCAACAAGACGCTGTTCCAGCGCTCGGACAAGCCCTATGTTGTGATGATGGGCACCAACATCATCTTCAATATGGACCTCAACACCATCATCGACGCGCACGAGAACTCCGGTGCCCAGATGACCGTGGTGTACTGCAAGGCCACGCACAACGTCGATGACGAGACCAAACTCGAAATTAACGAGAACGGCCGCCTGACGGGCGTGAGCGCCGGCGTCGTGTACGGCGATAACGCCTCTATGGACTGCTGCATCGTCAACCGCGAGACGCTGCTCGAGATCATCGACCATTACCAAGCCGCCGACTATCTGGACCTGCTCGAGGCACTCCAGGGCGACTTTGGCAACATCGACGTGTGCAGCTACGAGTACAAGGGCGAGGTCGTGGGCGTGTTTAGCGAGAAGTCGCTGTATCGCCGCAGCATGGACCTGCTCGACCAGACCGTGGCCGACCAGCTCTTTGACCCCGAGCGCCCGATCCTGACCAAGGCTCACGACGTGCCGCCTTCGCGCTACGCGACCGGCAGCCACGCCTGCAACTCGATCATCTCGGCCGGCTGCATCATCAAGGGCACCGTGCGCAACTCGATCCTGTCGCGCGGCGTTGTGGTCGAGGAAGGCGCCTCGGTGACCAACTCGATCATCAACCAGAGCTGCATCATCAAGAGTGGCGCCCGCGTTGAGAACGCCATCCTGGACAAGAACAACGTGGTTCCCACTAACACCGAGCTTCGCGGCACGCCCGAGAACATCCTGGTGCTGGGCAAGGCTCCGTTAACTTCCGATACCACCATCGTGCGTTAACGTTGGCACCACAACATCGCTCGTAACATGTAGAATAGCCGCCCGGTTCGCGCCTGGCGGCTATTCTCGAATAACAACATGGGAGACAATATGGCTGATTCCAGCAAAAAGATGCAGATCGTGTTTGCCTCGGCCGAGTGCGCGCCGTTTGTGAAGACCGGTGGCCTGGGCGACGTGGCGGGCTCGCTGCCTGCGGCGCTTGTGCGCGCCGGCGCCGAGGTTATCGTGATGGTGCCCAAGTACGCCACCATCAAGGACGAGTACAAGGCGCAGATGGAGCACTTCTCCGACTTTTACGTGAGCCTGGGCTGGCGCAATGAGTACTGCGGACTTGAGAAGCTCGAGCACGACGGCGTCACCTATATGTTCATCGACAACGAGCGCTACTTTGCGCGCGACTATCCGTACGGCTTCTTTGACGACGGCGAGCGTTTTGCGTTCTTCTCCAAGGCCATCACCGAGAGCCTGCAGCACCTGCCGGCCGGCTTTGAGTGCGACATCCTGCACTGCAACGACTGGCAGACCGCGCTGGCGCCCGTGTTTTTGCGCGAGTTCTACCAGGGCCTGCCGCTGTACGAGCGCGTCAAGACCGTGTTCTCGATCCACAACGTGGCTTTCCAGGGCCAGTTTAGCGACACCGTAATGGAGGACATCCTGGGCGTGGCGCATATTCCCGCGGCAGCTACGCAGCTGCGCTGCGACGCCTGCAGCATCAACTACATGCTAGGTGCGCTGCACTATGCCGATGCCATCACCACGGTGAGCCCCACCTATGCCAACGAGATCCAGACGCCCGAATTTGGCGAGGGCCTGGACGGCGTGCTGCGCGAGCGTTCGTACGCGCTGCAGGGCATTTTGAATGGCATTGACGTGACGGGCTTTGACCCGGCGACCGATAAGCGCATTGCCGCCAACTACACCGTCGAGGACCGTTCTGGAAAGGCCGTGTGCAAGGCCAAGCTGCAGGAAGAGCTGGGGCTCGAGGTTCGCGACGACCGTCCGCTCATGGTGATGAATCTATAGATC
>CABVAS010000173.1 GCA_902496375.1 uncultured Collinsella sp. | reverse complement strand
CCACGCGAGCCCCACGTAAAGGCGAGGTCGATGGCGTCAATTACTTTTTCCTGACGCGCGAGGAGTTCGACCGCCGCGTGGCAAACGGTGAGTTTGTTGAGTGGGCCGAGGTCCACGGTAACTGCTATGGCACGTTGGTGAGCGAGGTCCAGTCCAAGCTCGCCTCTGGTTCGTCTCTCATCTTGGAGATCGATGTCCAGGGTGCCTTGCAGGTCAAGGAGCGTTTTCCCGAGGCCGTGCTGATCTTTATCAAGCCACCCTCGCTCGAGGTGCTCCGCGAGCGACTGGTCGGTCGCGGCACCGAGACGCCCGAGACGATTGAGCTGCGTATGGCAAACGCCGCCCATGAGCTTGCCCTTGCCGACCGCTACGACGACGTCGTGGTGAATGACGATCTCGACCGCGCGACCGACGAGCTCGTTCGCGTTCTCGATATGCATGAAAGGATCTGAGGTCCGTGTCCGTTGTAAAGCCTTGCATTGACGATCTTCTGGAGAAGACCGATCACAACCGCTTCCTGCTCGCTTCGCTTGCCTCCAAGCGTGCCTGCGACATCAATAGCATGCTGCGTGGCCAGCATAACCGCGTGCTTGCCGTTCAGGATGTCGATGACATCACCATCGCGCTCTCCGGCGCCGACACCATCTCGATGGCTATGGACGAGATCGTCGACGGCGATATCTCCTACGACGAGGCCCGTTACGAGAAGGCGCTCGGCCATAAGGTTGCTGAAGCCTAAATGGCAGCTCGCGTCTGCCTGGTCCACTATCACGAGGTTGGACTGAAGGGCAAGAACCGCGCACATTTTGAGCATATCCTCATGGATAACATTAAGGCGGCTTTGGCCGCCTTTTCCGTGAACGCCGTGTCTCGAATTTCCGGTTATATCCTCGTGACCTTTAACGAGCATCAGGCCGACGAGGCGGCGCGTGTCATCCGCACCGTCCCCGGCGTTGCCCGTGTGTCCCTGGCGTATCACACCAACCGCGACCCGCAGGAGTACTGCGCCGCCGCCGTGAAGGCGCTGCGCGAGTTTGGCCCCTTCGATTCGTTTAAGGTGCACGCCAAGCGCTCCAATACCGACTATGAGCTCACCTCGATTGATATTAATCGTCAGGTGGGCGAGGTGCTGTGCGAGGCCTTCCCCGATAAAAAGGTTCAAATGCACGACCCCGATGCGATGGTGCACGTACTGGTGGTCCAGGGTAGCGTTTACGTGTACGCACGCTCCGAGCGCGGCGTGGGCGGTCTGCCGGTGGGTTCTGCCGGCAAGGTCGTGACGCTTCTGTCGTCGGGCATCGATTCTCCGGTGGCGACCTGGATGCTCGCGCGGCGCGGCGCGGTGTGCGTGCCGGTACATTTCTCCGGTCGTCCGCAGACGCCCGATACGAGCGAGTATTTGGTGCAGGACATCATCCGTGCGCTTGAGCCGGGTGTGCAGATCGGCCGCCTGTACGTGGTGCCGTTTGGCGATTGCCAGCGTGAGATTTCCGTCACCTGCCCCAGCAATCTGCGCGTGATCATGTATCGCCGCATTATGTATTCGGTTGCCGAGCGCATTGCGCATATCGAGGGCGCCAAGGCCATCGTGACCGGCGAGTCGCTCGGTCAGGTTGCCTCCCAGACGCTCGAGAACATCATGGCCGTTAACGAGGCCGTGAAGATTCCCGTGTTCCGTCCGCTCATCGGGTCCGACAAGCAGGAGATCATTGCGCGCGCTCAGGAGATCGGCACGTTCGATATTTCCACCGAGGCGGCGCCCGACTGCTGCACGCTGTTTATGCCGCGTCGTCCCGAGACGCACGCCAAACTCGATGCCGTGCACGAGGCCTGGGAGCTGTTCGACCACGAGGAGATGATTGAGCGCTTGCTTAAGCAGACCGAGTATATCGACTTCTCCAGCAACACGTATAAGGCCCCTAAGACCTTAAAACGCAAACATTCGGAGCTTGCTCCGCGTGAGATTTACCAAGATCACGAGTAAATTTGTGCATAGACCGACGATGCGCCTGCATCGTCGGTCTTTTGCTATCTGGGCATTTTGCGGCTAAGTGTTCATTTGCTGACGTGTGCCTGAATAAATGGACAGATTTGTGCAAGGTTTTGGTCGGTTTTTGGTTTGACCGCTAAAACCGGTTTTGGAGCGTAGCTGTTGCGGAGTTCCTTTCCTGACACGATGGTGTTGGGAGGTTTTGCTATGGCGCAGCGCGAACAACACGAACGGGTCAAAAAGATGGACCGCTTGGCGGACAAGCTGTTCGGTCATAAGGCGGTGGTCGTGGCGATACTGGTCGTCATTGCGATGGCGAGCGGCTTGGCGATGGCGAACCTTGGCGGCGGTGCCGGCGGCGTGTCGTTTGAGCGCACTGACGGTTCAGACTCGTTGGTGGAGCCGGGATCCGGCGATGCCTCGAGCGGAAAGACATCCGAAGGCTCTTCGTCTAAGGCGTCTGCCGCGGCAGAAGTCTATGTCGATGTTGATGGCGCTGTTGTGTCGCCCGGTGTATACAGGCTCAAAGACGGCGCGCGGGTGGCTCAGGCGATTGATGCCGCCGGCGGGCTGGCGCCTGAGGCAGACGTTACGGGGCTCAATCGGGCATCTAAGGTCGTCGATGGACAGAAGATTCACGTTCCAACGGTAGGGGAGCAGCAGACGTCCATTGCGGAAGCCGGTGTTGATGGTGGGGCTTTCGCATCATCGGGCGTGAGTGGCGCAACAGGCCTAGTAAATATCAATACGGCAAGCGCGGCAGAACTGCAGACGCTCTCGGGCATCGGTCCCTCCATGGCACAGTCGATTATCGATGAGCGGACAAAGAACGGTGCTTTTGCCTCGGTTGACGATCTGATGCGTGTATCGGGAATCGGCGAGAAGAAGCTTGCCAAAATCAAAGATTGCATCTGCGTATGAGTGCGACCGAGCGCGAGCATGTGATGCCTCCGCGGCCCCTGATGCCGTGGACGATGGCCCTGTGTGCCGGCATGTGCATGAGCTGCGCCTCGGTGCTCAACGTGGCCGCTGATGCGCTGCTGAGGGAGCGGGCGCCGGCGGTCGGGCCGCTATGGACCATTCCCTTTGCGGCGGCGGTATTTGTTGTGCTGGCTCTATCATGTGCGCGGCTTGCCCCTTTGAAGCGGTGGCTGTATGCCGCGTCCGTCGGTCTCGTGGCGGGAGCGGTCGTCTCGGCGTGGTGGGCTGTGGGTGCGCTCAGCGCCTCGAAGGCGCTCGACGGTCGAGCGGCAAGCGGCCTCGAGTTTATCGTGCAGGGCGATCCATCCATAAACGACGACGTGTATTCCTATACCTGCGAGGCACGCGCGGACGGTAAGAACTTGGCAACGGTTCGCCTATCGTGCGACCGCGAGCTCAAGGTCGGGGCGTACGTGCGTGTTATCGGTCGCGTTTCACGTTTTGAGAACGATGCGTATGGACGATCGCGCGTGCTCCGAGGCGAGGTGCGCAAGGTTAAAGTCGTTCGGATTGTGTCGGCCGATGAGGGCTCTCCGGGACCGCTGCTTCGGCTGCGAAATGGGCTGCTTGCGTCCATCGCGCCTGCGACCGACCCGGCGCGTGCACTCATAGCCGGTGTCGTCTGCGGTCGTTCGGCCGAGCTGCGCGCCCAGCCGGCGGGCGACTGGTTTTCGGTGACGGGAACGGCGCATCTTATAGCCGTCTCCGGCAGCCATTTGGCTATCGTGGGATTTGTAATCGAGGGTGTATTGCAAAAGACTCGCTGCTCACGTGGTGTTCAGCGGGCGATATTGGCGATGGCGCTTGTGGGCTACACTGCCTTTACGGGCGCGTCTCCCTCGGCCGTGCGCGCGTGCTGCATGGTGTTCGCGACGCTTGTTGTAAACGGCGCGGGGCGTCGCCGGCACGGCGCATCGGCGCTCTTCGTAACCATGTCCATCTTTGTGCTACTGCGACCGACGGTGCTGTTCGAGATGGGCTTTCAGCTTTCATGTGCCAGCGTCTTAGCCATCCTGT
>CABVAS010000172.1 GCA_902496375.1 uncultured Collinsella sp. | reverse complement strand
GAACCGGAGCCCACGTCCGAGCCTTCAAGCGAGCAGGAGACGCCGGCCGCCGAGACCGTCGCGCCCGCGCCCGAGGCCACCGAGGCCGCATCGGAGTCCAATGACCGACTGGCCGCCATGATGCGCCGCAGCGCCCGCCGCGAGGAAGCCTACGTGCCCACCTCGCAGCTCCGCCGCTTCACCCTGCCCGATTCGGCGCCCATCATGCGCCGCGTCATGGGCTTTCTGTCCGACCAGGCCCGCACGCTCATCCATGCCGGCGTGTCGCGCGACCGCATCTGCATCGATCCTGGCCCGGGCTTTGGTAAGTCGGCTAACGAAGACATCGTCATCCAGCGCGAGACTGCCAAGATGGCGTCGCTGGGCTATCCGCTCATGTGCGCCGTGTCGCGCAAGCGCTTTGTGGGCGCCGTCTCGGGCGTGACCGAGGCCGCCGAGCGCGATGCCGCCACGTTTGGCGTGTGCCTGGGCGCCATCCAGGCCGGTGCCAACATCGTGCGCGTGCACGACGCCGCGGGTTTTGCGCAGTTCCTGAACGGTTACTGGGCGGTTGCCAAGCCGCAGCCGCGCCGCGCGTTTGTGGCTGTGGGCTCCAACCTGGGGCATCGCTGCGACAACATCCGCGCTGCACGCGAGATGATCGCCGAGATTCCACTCACCTGCGTGTCCAACTCCTCCAAGATCTACGAGAGCGAGCCTGCCTACGAGACGCGCCAGGACGCGTTTGCCAACGCCGTCATCGAGATCAAGACCGAGCTGGCGCCGTTGGTGCTGCTCGACGAGCTTATGAAGATCGAGGCTGAGCTGGGGCGCGACCGCTCCAAAAAGGCCAAGGCCAACGGCCCGCGCACCATCGACCTGGACCTGCTGTGGATGGACGGCGAGACCCACGGCGGCAAAAAGCTGCGCCTGCCGCATCCGCTGATCGGCGAGCGCGATTTTGTGCTGGTGCCGCTCGAGGACTTGATGCACGACCCGGCGCGGTTCTTCCGCTACAACGGCGTCGAGGTCAAGGAGCCCGAGGACCGCGTGGGCCATATCGTGGGCGAATTGGGGCGTATGTAGATGATCGAGATGAATGCTGTTGCCGTCGGCACCGAGCTCGACGCGGCGCGTGACGCGGGCCGCGAGGGCGTGTCCGCGGGCTGGTGTGCGTGGAGCGCGGGCGATGCTTCGCTGACGTTTTCGCTGGTTGTGCGCCCCGATGTGAACATGCATGCCTTCCACGGCCTGCCGTTTGTGGCCGCGATGGGCATGATGGACGCGCTCGTGGGCACGGCTTCGACGCCGGGGTTGGGCCTTGCCGGTAAGGTGGGTATCCAGTGGCCGAGCGATATCGTGTGCGGTGCGCCTGCGTTTGAGACGTCGCTCGCGCGTGTTGCCGTGAACGGCGGTGCCGGTGCTGCGGGCATGTTCGGTGCCGTGACGGTGGATATTGAGCGTTCGGCGCTGGGCGAGCTTGGTGTGGACGTGGCTGACGAAGCGCTGGTCGAGACGCTGGCCGCCGCCATGCTGGCCCGCGTGGACGCCTGGGCGGTTGTTGCCAACACGCCGCAGGGCGCCGCAGGGCCGCTGGCTCCCGTGCTGGGCGAGTACTTCGACATGGTGCCGCTGCTGGGCCGCCAAGTTGCGGCGGTGTCGCCCAACGGTTTGCCGCTTGCGGTCGGTGTGTTTGCGGGCCTGGACATCTGGGGTCGTGCGACCATCAAGACCGATGCCGGCGAGCAAGAGTTTCCGCCCGAGGCCGTGCGCATTCGCGGACTGTAACGCGGGGCGTTCGCGCCCAAAGATAGACATGACAACAAGACCCTCCTCGGCCTGTGCCGGGGAGGGTTTCGCCTATCTGGGGAATGGGTTGCCAGCGCCCTATTCCTCAAAACTGAAAAATTTTCGTTTTTGAGGAATAGGATTAAGGCAGCTCGGTCTTTCGCGAGGTATATTCGCTATAGAGCCTATTCCTCAAAACTGAAAATTTTTCAATTTTGAGGAATAGCGATAAAAGACCGCGAGGAGGCCCCAATGAAACTCATCAATAGAACGTCATATATGGACACGTTGACGAGCCTTATTGGCGTGCCGGACATCAAGGTCATCACGGGCATCCGTCGTAGCGGTAAATCAAAATTGCTCGAGGCCCTCCGCGATTACGTGGAGGCAAATCTGTCCAATTCGAATGTCATCCATATCAACTACAACCTCGATGAGTTCGAGAACCTGCTCGAGTATCACGCGCTGCTCGCCTATGTAAAAGAGCATCGAGTGTCCGGCAAACAAAACTTTCTGCTTATCGATGAAGTTCAGATGTGCGACGGTTTTGAGCGTGCGATCAACAGCCTCCACGCATCCGAGCAGTACGACATATTCATTACCGGATCGAATGCCTTTTTGCTGTCGAGCGATCTGTCGACGCTCTTTACGGGGCGTACGTTCGAGATCGAGGTTTTCCCATTCTCGTTTGAGGAGTATCGTCTCTATGGCGACGAGGGCGAGGTCGACCGCGACTTCGATGAGTACACGAGAACCGGCGGTATGTCCGGCTCTTACCCTTATCCACTGCAGGAGCAGCGCTATCAATATCTCTCCAACGTCTTTAAGACGCTCATTGTGAGAGATATCGTGCAGCGGCATAACGTGAGAAACGAATCGGCGCTGCTGCGCATTGCCGATTACATGATGGACAACGTTTCCAACATTACGTCGGCACGCAACATTACTGATGCATTAAATGCGGATGGGCTAAAGATTACGAACAAGACGGTCGGCACGTACATGGGGTACCTGTGCGATGCGTTTGCCTTCTATAAAGTTCGTCGCTACGACATTCGCGGCAAAAAATACCTTAAGAGCGGCGAGAAGTACTATCTGGCGGACCATGCGTTTAAATATGCACTTCTTGGTACACGTGATATGGATTGGGGACGCGTATACGAGAACATGGTGGCAATCGAGCTGCTGCGTCGCGGATACGAGGTATACGTCGGCGTGCTCTATAAAAAGGAAATAGACTTTGTAGCAATCAAGCGGAGCGAGAAACTCTATATTCAAGTGAGCGACGATATCGGCTCGGATAAGACATTTGAACGCGAGATTTCGCCACTGCTGAGCATTGGCGATGCGTATCCCAAGATGATTCTCGCCCGCACGCATCACGAGGCCACGGATCGCGACGGAGTGCAGATCGTGGACCTGGCGAGGTGGCTGTGCGACGAGGCCTAGCAGAAAGCCTATTCCTCAAAACTGAAAATTTTTCGATTTTGAGGAATAGGCTTGGCGAACGTTTGCGGGGGCTGTGGCATCGGGCGTGCTCGACTTAAGCCCCTGCTCTATCCCAGCTCCTGCATGCGGCGGTAGATTTCGCAGATACCCTTGATGGTGAGCTGTCCGTCGACCACGTCGAAGGCATCGGTCGAATCGGCGACGATGCTGGCGAGACCGCCCGTGGCGATAACGGTGGCATCCTCGCGGCCCAGCTCGCGCTTCATGCGCGCGACCAGGCCCTCGGCCATGGCGGCGGCGCCCGTTACGGCGCCGACCTTGATGCACTCCTCGGTATCGCGGCCGATGGCGTGCTCGGGCGCCTCGAGCGGCACGCTGGCGAGCTTGGCGGCACGGGCGGCAAGCGCGTCCATGGAGATGCGGATGCCCGGCGCGATCGCTCCGCCAATGTAATAACCGTCCTCATCGATGACGTCGATATTGGTCGCGGTGCCAAAGTCCACCACGATTGCCGGCGCGCCGTAGAAAGTTTCGGCCGCAACGGCGTTAGCGACGCGATCGGCGCCTACGGCCTGGGGACGCGCCGCGCGCAGCTTGGTCACCGCGGCCGTCTGCGGTCCGATGACGATGGCGTCCGCGGCAATGCGGTCGGCCACAGTGTGCCACTCGCGCGAGAGCTGCGGCACCACGCCGGCGAAGGCGATCGCGTCGACCGCGTCGAGCGAGAGGCCGTACATCTTAAAGAAGCCCATCAGGCGCACATGGATCTCGTCGGCGG
>CABVAS010000171.1 GCA_902496375.1 uncultured Collinsella sp. | reverse complement strand
CCGCCAGGGCCGAGTGCGCTCAGACGGCGCTTGTGGGTCAGACCGGTCAGGGGGTTCGCCTGGTCCATGAACTGCGAGAGCTGAGAGGAGCCGAAGAACTCCTTGATGGAGGCCACGATCGGGCGGATGTTGATGAGCGACTGCGGGGTGATCTCGTCGATGTCCTGGGAGCTCATGCGCTCACGGACGACGCGCTCCATACGGCTCATGCCGATACGGAACTGGTTGGCGACGAGCTCGCCGACGGTACGGATGCGGCGGTTGCCAAAGTGGTCGATGTCGTCGACCTTGAAGCCCTGCTCGCCGGCAGCGAGGGACAGGAGGTAGCGCAGCGTCGCGACGATATCCTCGTCGGTGAGCACCGTGACCTCTTCCTCGGTGGTGAGGTTGAGCTTCTTGTTGACCTTGTAACGACCGACGCGGGCCAGGTCGTAGCGCTGCGGGTTGAAGAGCAGACCCTCGAGCAGGCTGCGGGAAGCGTCCACGGTGGGAGGCTCGCCCGGGCGCAGACGACGGTAGATCTCGATGAGGGCGTCCTCGCGGGTGAGGGCGGTGTCGCGCTCCAGGGTGCGCTTGATCACATCGGAGTTGCCGAGTAGCTCGATAATGTCGTCGTTGGTGACGGCGATGCCAAGGGCGCGCAGGAACATCGTGGCGCTCTGCTTGCGCTTACGGTCGATGGAGACCATGAGCTGGTCGCGCTTGTCGACCTCAAACTCAAGCCAGGCACCGCGGGACGGAATGATCTGGGCCTTGTAGATCTGCTTGCCCGAATCCATCTCGGAGCTGTAGTACACGCCCGGGGAGCGGACGAGCTGCGAGACGACGATACGCTCGGTACCGTTGATGATGAAGGTGCCCTGATCGGTCATCATGGGGAAGTCGCCCATAAAGACGAGCTGCTCCTTGATCTCGCCGGTCTCCTTGTTGGTGAGACGGACGTCGGTCAGAAGCGGAGCCTGATAGGTCATATCCTTCTCGCGGCACTCCTCAACGGTGTGCGCGGGGTCGCCGAACTGATGCTCGCCGAAGGTAACCTCGAGAACATGGTTCTGGCTCTGGATGGGGCTGGATTCCTTGAACGCCTCACGAAGGCCCTCATCCTTAAAACGCTCAAAGGATTCCCTTTGAACAGAGATAAGGTTGGGGAGCTCCATGGCCTCCGGGATTTTCCCGAAGCTGACGCGCTTGCGCTCAGTGGCAGTGTATGCGTAGGTCACCAGGTTTTTCCTCCTTCACGGAAATGCTCGGTGGGTTGGCGAGGCATAGCTTCGCCAGTTATCGCAACCTAATAGTTTATCAGGTACCGACCGTTGGGCAAGAAAAGCCTTGACGCGATTGAGTTTTTGGAGTAGCAAAGTTTTTCGACAGAAAACACGCAGGTAGATGTATGTGTATCGAACATCTGTTCATATATTTTCTGTGAACAGAGAGCCGGCAATCGCAGCTCTTATAAAAAACGGGCGCGAACCGAGGTCCACGCCCGTAAATGTCGGTGCCCGAAGGCTTACTTGCGCATCAATCCGCCGCGCTCGTCGATGGCGTCCCAGAAGGCATCGGCAAAGCGGGGGTCGTTTGCAGCCATGAGGGCGTTAGTGGCCATCCAACCAGAGGGAGTGCCGGTGTCGTAGCCCGACAGCAGGTCGATGACGACGGCATACATGGCCTCGCGGTCGAGCGAACGGGCCATGGCGTCGGTGAGCTGGATCTCGCCGCCCTTGCCGGCCTGCTGATCTGCCAGCAGGTCCATGACCAGCGGGCTCAGCAGGTAGCGACCGACGATGTACAGGTTGGACGGAGCAGCCTCGGGAGCGGGCTTCTCAACCAGACCGCCGATACGCCAAACAGCGCCCGGCTCGGCATCGGCAACGTCCTCGGCGCCCTCGAGCGAACCGACGCGCTCGCCGGCGATAACACCGTAGCGGCTGACTTCCTCGGGCGAGCAAGCAGCGACGGCGATAACCGAAGCGCCACCGTGCTCCTTGGAAACGGCGAGCATCTTGTCGCAGATATCGCGGTTAGGCACAACGTAGTCGCCCAGAAGAACCAGGAAGTTCTCCCCTGCCACGGCGTCGGCAGCAGAGCGAATAGCATGGCCGAGGCCCTTGGGCTCGTACTGATAACGGAAGTCGACCGGCATACCGCCAGCGTGGGCGACAGCATCGGCATAGGCGTTCTTGCCGCGCTCGCGCAGCAGGTTCTCGAGCGAACGGTCGGGCTGGAAGTAGTTCAGTAGCTCGGGCTTACCGGGAGAAGTAACGATGATGGCATCGTCGACCTCCTCGGGCTCGAGCGCCTCCTCGACGACGTACTGAATGACGGGCTTGTCGAGCACCGGCAGCATCTCTTTGGGCGTGCACTTGGTGCCAGGCAGAAAACGCGTGCCAAGACCGGCGGCGGGGATGATTGCCTTCATGTTATTCAAAGATCCTTTCGCAGGCGCAAAAGCGCCCCATGCGTGCGGCACACAGCCGCAGACCAAATTGCGATACCCAAGCATCTTACCGCTGGAACTATATGTCGCTACAAGGCAGAGACAATTCTTCAGCAGGTCAACGCAAATTATTGCTCGAATGGTGCAATTTTATTGCCCAACGGCAGGGCACCCGATACGACGCAAATCACAGAACATGGCAGTTTGAGCAACCGATGCCGAGGGACCGAAAAACAAAAAAGACGGGGCTCGCAATGCGAACCCCGTCTGCAAAGAAATCTGGCGAGAAAGCCTGATTACTTGAGGGTGACAGCAGCGCCAGCAGCCTCGAGCTTCTCCTTGGCAGCCTCGGCGTCCTCCTTCTTGGCACCCTCGAGAACAGCCTTGGGAGCGCCCTCGACGACCTCCTTGGCCTCCTTCAGGCCAAGGTTGGTGAGCTCACGGACGGCCTTGATGACCTGGATCTTGTTGTCGCCGAAGCCCTCGAGCACGACGTCAAACTCGGTCTTCTCCTCGGCCTCAGCAGCGCCAGCAGCGGGAGCGGCGACAACAGCGGCAGGAGCAGCGGCGGAAACGCCGAAGGTGTCCTCGATAGCCTTAACGAGCTCGGAAGCCTCGAGAAGGGTCATTTCCTTAAGAGCATCGATGATCTCATCGGTGGTAAGCTTAGCCATTTCTAAGTCCTTTCGGTTTCCGTGCGGATGCACGGAGATCAGTTAAAACACGGCGCGAATGCGCCAGGGGTGCGGCGTTGCCGCCGCGGGTGAAAACAGCAACTAGGCTGCCTTCTGCTCGGAGACCTGCTGGATCGAACGAGCGAGACCAGAGGAAACGCCGTTGACGCAGACAGCGATGTCGCGAGCGAAACCGGAGATGAGGCCGGCGATCTGGCCGAGAAGCTGATCCTTGGTGGGCAGCTCGGCGATAGCCTTAACATCATCAGCGGAAACGGCCTTGCCGTCGGAGATACCGCCCTTGATCTCAAGGACGCCCTTGGACTTAGCGGAGAAGTCCTTAAGGGCCTTAGCGGCCTCGACCGGCTCGGTCTCGTAGAACACATAAGCGACGGGGCCCGCGAGGATCTCGTCGATCTCGGGCTGCTCCTGGTTCTTGAGAGCGATCTTGACCAGGTTGTTCTTGTAGACCTTCATCTCGGCGCCGCACTCGCGAAGCTGATGACGCAGCTCCTGAGCCTGCTTAACCGTCAGACCGTTGTAGTTGACGACGAACAGACCGGCGTTCTCGGCGATACGGGACTCGATCTCTGCAACCTTGTCGATTTTGTACTGCTGGGGCATGAATTACACCTCCTCGAATTCTTTCCGGGCACGGTCCGCCACAAGGACGTGACGGGGGCATGTCCAAAAAGAAAGCCCCCGCGCTGCATGAGCGACGGGGGCGAGAAGACATATCTACTCGACCACCTCGGCTGGCGGGAAGTCCCATTAAGCTCGCGGGCGATGCCCGTTTGCACCGGCTGTCTCTGGCAGCGGATTCGTGCGTGAACCGAAAGTATTATGGCGGGGACCCCGGCGTCGGTCAACGGAAAACAGGGCTGTACACAATT
>CABVAS010000170.1 GCA_902496375.1 uncultured Collinsella sp. | reverse complement strand
CGGCTTTGGCTCCAAGCAGACGGGCTGCTGCGAGATCTTCGTGGCATTCGTTACCCAGCAGACCGGCCGTCCGAGCTACTGCTGCTACACCCGCGAGGAGACCATCACCGCGGGCAACTCGCGCCACCAGATGCAGATGACCGTTAAGCTGGGCGCCATGAACGACGGCACCATCACGGCCATCGATCTGCACACGCTGTCCAACGCCGGGGCCTATGGCGAGCATGCCAGCACGACGATCGGTCTTTCGGGTCACAAGAGCCTGCCCATCTACAACCATGTGAAGGCGAGCCGCTTTAGCTGGGACGCCGTCTACACCAATACCAACCGCGGCGGCGCGTATCGTGGCTACGGTGCCACCCAGGGCCAGTTTGCCGTGGAGAGCGCCGTCAACGAGCTCGCCGACATGCTGCACATGGATCCCGCCGACCTGCGCCTTAAGAACATCGTGCGCGAGGGCGAAATCATGCCGCAGTACTACAACGAGAAGCTCAACGCCTGCGCGCTCGACCGCTGCCTGCTGCGCGCGATGGACATGATCGGCTGGCGCGACAAGCCTCTGGCTGTGGACCTGGGCGACCGCGTGCGCGCCCTGGGCTGCGCGCTCACCATGCAGGGCTCGGGCATTTCCAACGTGGATATCGCCGGCATCGACATGCGCTTGGAAGAGGACGGTTTCATTACCATCGGCACCGGCGCCACCGATAACGGCATGGGCGTCGATACGATTCTGGCGCAGATTGCCGCCGAGGAGCTGGGTGTGGAGAGTTCGCTGATCGTGGTGCGCGGCGTGGACACCGACGTGTCGCCGTTCGACGCCGGCTCGTACGCGAGCTCGGGCACGTACGTGACGGGTCTGGCAGCCAAGAACGCCGCGACCGAGCTGCGCGAGAAGATTTACGCCAAGGCCGCCCAGATGTGGGATGTGGACTCCGCCGATGTGGTCTTCGATGGCCAGTACGTGCGCCTGTCCGACGAGCGTGCCGCGCGCGAGCAGAACCGCTACCTCACGCTGCGCGACTTTGCCAACCTGTGCGTTAAGAACATCGCGGGCGGCGACGCGCTCACCTCACATGCCTCTGCCTGCCTGCCCGTTTCGCCTCCGCCGTTTATGGCCGGCATTGCCGAGGTCGAGGTCGACAAGGCCACCGGCAAGGTGACCGTGGTGGACTATGCGGCGGCTGTGGACTGCGGCACCGTGATCAATGAGGCGCTCGCGCGCGTCCAGGCCGAGGGCGGCATTGCCCAGGGCATCGGTCACGCGCTCTACGAGATCGTCGAGCATGACGACCGCGGCCGCCTGCGCACCGGCAACTTTATGAGCTATAAGCTGCCCACGCGCCTGGATATCGGCAGCATTCGCGTGGCCTTTGAGCCGAGCTACGAGCCGACGGGCCCGTTTGGCGCCAAGTCGATCGGCGAGGTCGTCATCAACACGCCGCTCGCCGCCGTGGCCTCGGCCGTCGCACACGCCACCGGCCACCAGGTTCGCTCGCTTCCGATCACGCCCGAGAAGGCCCTGCTGGGGGAGTAGCGGGTTAGCGAACAAGTCGTAATGGGCGGGACGGGACAACTCGTCCCGCCTTTTGTACTCGTGGTGAGGTCGTGAGCGTGTAAAAGGTGTGCGTGCGCTTGCCGTTCGTATCTGCTATCATTCCTAGTCTGTGCGCTCATGCGGGCGTGGCGGAATTGGTAGACGCGCCAGATTTAGGTTCTGGTGGGATTCCCGTGAAGGTTCGAGTCCTTTCGCCCGCACCAACGCACCCGCGTCGGCTTATGCCCTCGCGACGCTTGTTGCATAAAGGTACCAGCACCTCAGATAAGCTGGGCAGTATGAGGAGGAACGTGTTGAACATCACCGCTTCTGACGTCAAGGACGCCAAGCTCACCGCTACGGTCACCATCCCGGCCGCCGACGTCGACGCCGCGATCAAGAAGGCCTACAAGGACACCGCCAAGAAGTACCGCTTCCCGGGCTTCCGCGCCGGCAAGGCTCCCCGTCCGGTCATCGACTCCGCTCTTGGCGTCGAGGCTACCCTCGCTCAGGCCACCAACGACCTGATCGCCGCCAACGAGCCCGCCGTCCTCAACGAGCTGGACATCGTCCCCACCAAGAACGGTGACTACAAGGAGCTCGACCTCGCCAAGGATCACGAGGACTACACCTACACCGTCGAGTTTTCCCTGCGTCCCGCCGCTGAGCTTTCCTCCTTCGACGCCGTCGAGATTGAGATGCCCCCTGCGGAGGTCACCGAGTCCGAGATCAACAACCAGGTCGAGATGCTCCTCAACTACCGTGCCACCTTTGAGGACGTCGAGGGTCGCGCCGTCGAGGCCGAGGACTACGTCACCGTCGACCTCAAGGCCGTCGAGAACGCCGACAACTTCGCTGCCGAGGGCCGCATGCTCATCGCCGGTAGCGACAGCAACCCCAAGGAGTTCAACGAGGCCCTGATCGGCGCTAACGTCGACGACGTCAAGACCGTCACCTGGACCGACGAGGTCGAGGAGGGCGAGGAGGCCGAGACCCACACCGTCGAGGTCACCGTCAAGGGCATCAAGGTCCGCAACACCCCCGAGCTCACCGACGAGCTCGTCAAGTCCGACTTTGGCTTTGACAGCATCGACGCCATGCGCGACGCCATCAAGATCGAGATCGAGCAGGACAAGGCTTCCCGCCTGCCGGCCGAGAAGGAGAACCGTTGCGTCTCCGCTCTCGCCGAGCGCCTGCAGCTCGACGAGATGGACGCCGACTACGAGCAGTCCGTCTTTGAGGAGCTTGGCCAGAACTTCCTGTCCAATCTCGCTGCCCGCGGCATGACTCTGGACACCTGGCTGCCCGCTTCCGGTCTGACTATGGAGCAGTTCATCGGCGACCTGCACAAGCAGGCCAACGACGTTGCCCGTGAGTCCCTGGCTCTGGACGCCCTCGCCCGCGAGCTCAAGATCGAGGTCACCGAGGACGACATCAACGCCGAGTTCGAGAAGGCCGGCGTCAAGGACGTCGAGGCTTCCAAGGCTGAGTTCATCGCTGATGGCCGCATGCCTGCCGTCCGCGAGTCCATCCGTCGTTCCAAGGCCGTCGACCACCTGGTCGAGAACGCCAAGGTGACCGAGGTCGACGAGACCGCCAAGGACGCCGAGTAATTCTCGCCACCTTGCCCGCGAGCGCATGCGTGCGCTCGTGATGGGGTAAAGTTATACACCGGTTATCCGGTTGCTTCGTACGGTGCCAGCCAATGCATAGCATGCGGGCACCGTACGTTTATCTAGAACCAATTTGGTCCGCAAGAGAGAAATGGAGATGCGTATGATCGCAAAGTTCGATTCCGCCCTCGTGCCATACGTTATCGAGCAGACGCCGCGCGGCGAGCGCAGCTACGATATCTATTCGCGCCTGCTCAACGACCGCATCATCTTCTTGGGCGAGGAGATCAACTCCGTCAGCGCCAACCTGGTCGTTGCCCAGCTGCTGCATCTTGAGAGCCAGGATGCCGAGAAGGATATCTCGCTCTACATCAATTCGCCCGGCGGCGAGGTCTACTCCGGCCTGGCGATTCTGGACACTATGAACTTTATCAAGCCGCAGGTCTCCACCATTTGCGTGGGTATGGCCGCGTCCATGGCCGCCGTGCTGCTTTCGGCCGGCGCCAAGGGCAAGCGCTTCTGCCTACCGCACTCCAAGGTCATGATTCACCAGCCCAGCGGCGGTGCCCAGGGTCAGCAGACCGAGATCGAGATCGTTGCCGAGGAGATTAAGAAGACCCGTCGTGAGCTCAACCAGATCCTGTCCGATGCCTCTGGCCAGCCCATCGAGAAGGTCCAGGCCGATACCGAGCGCGACAACTACCTGACCGCTGCCGAGGCCCTCGACTACGGCCTGATCGACCGTATCGTTACCTCGCGCGACCTCGCCGCGAAGGACGCCTAGGATGGCAGGAAACATGCAGGACAACTTTGACGAGAACGGCAACCCTATCCGCTGCTCCTTCTGCGGAAAAGAGCAGGGGCAGGT
>CABVAS010000169.1 GCA_902496375.1 uncultured Collinsella sp. | reverse complement strand
CGCCACGTTTGGCGGCTCGGCGTTTTATGGCATCTACCTGACGGTTCGCACAGGCGACGGCTTCGCGCGCTCGGGCGACCCCGCCTCGGTGGTGGGCGTGCTGGCTATCGTTGCCGAGCCCGACGTGCTGACGCATGAGGAGCGGACGCTTGCCGATGCTATCGTGAGCGAAGGCGAGCTGGCACTCGATCGCGCCCGCGCCATGGAGGCCCGCGAGGAGGCGGCGGTGCTCGCCAAAAACGAACAGTTGCGCGCCAACCTGCTGCGCTCAATCTCGCACGATCTGCGCACGCCGCTTACCAGTATTTCGGGTAATGCCGACGTGCTGCTCGACCAGGGCTCGACCGGCACCGCGGTGCTCGATGCCCAGACGCGCCGCGGCCTGCTCCTTTCCATTCGCTCGGATGCGCAATGGCTCAACGCCACCGTCGAGAACCTGCTCGCCATCACCAAGCTCGAGGGTGGCGGTATGCGCCTGTCGACCACACTCGAGCTCATGGACGATATCGTCGAGGAGGCGCTGCGCCATGTAAGTCCGGCCGTGCGCGAGCACGACCTTAAGGTGGTGGCGTGCGATGAGCCGGCGCTCGTCAACGTCGACGCGCGCCTGATGGTGCAGCTGGTGGTCAATCTGGTGAACAACGCCGTCACCTATACGCCCGCAGGCTCGCATATCGTGATTTCGATTAGCGTCGACGATGGGTGCGTGGCGTGCTCGGTGGCCGATGACGGCCCGGGCATCGCGCCCGAGGACCGCGAGCGGATCTTTGAGTCGTTCTACACCGCCAACCACGGTTTGGCCGACAGCCATCGCAGCGTGGGCCTGGGACTTTCGCTCTGCCGCTCCATTGCGTTAGCGCATGGCGGTAGCATAGAGGTTGCCGCGGCGGACCCGCACGGCTCGGTCTTTACGATTGAGCTTCCCGTCGCCGATGTTTCGTTTGATAAGGAGTAACGCTGTGCCGAACTCTGCCGTAAAACCGCTCATCTTGGTCGTTGAGGACGACCCCGCCGTTCGCAACCTTATCGTTGCCGCGCTCGAGGCGCACGGCTTGCGCCATATGGCCGTGGAGACCGCCCATGCCGCTATTGCCGCTGCCTCGTCGCAGGCGCCGAGCATCGTGCTACTCGATCTGGGCCTGCCCGATATGGACGGCGTCAAGGTGGTGGAGTCGGTGCGCGCATGGTCGGGCATGCCGATCATCGTGGTTTCGGCGCGCAGCGAGGACGCGGACAAGATCCGCGCGCTCGATGCCGGTGCCGACGACTACCTGACTAAGCCGTTTTCGGTCGAGGAGCTGCTCGCGCGCATTCGTACGACACTCAGGCGCCTTTCGTATGCGCAAACGGGCGGCGTTGTCTCCGAGGGCTCGTTCGATACCGGTGAGCTGCATATCGATTTTGATGCCGGCATTGCCACGATGGATGGCGAGGAGCTGCATCTGACGCCGATTGAGTACAAGCTCTTGTGCCTGCTGGCACATAACGCCGACAAGGTACTAACGCACCAGTTTATCCTGCACGAGATTTGGGGCACGGCAACTAAGAGCGACCTGGCGAGCCTGCGCGTCTTTATGGGCACGCTGCGCAAGAAGATCGAGTCCGACCCCGCGCATCCGCGTTATATCCAGACGCACGTGGGTATCGGCTATCGCCTGGTCACCCAAGGGTAGATCGCCAACCACCATCCCATTATGAGTTGCGGTGAAATACGGTCTAAATTTGCCTAATTCCAGGCAAAGCAGTCCATATTCCACCGCAACTTTGTTTATTTGCCCTTGGGCTTGCTGGCGTAGAACTTCTTCTTTTTGGGCTTGCCGGCGGGGGAGGGTTTGCCGTTGCCGTGCGACCCTCGGTCGCCGGCCTGCGCGTGCGCGGGCGCCGTTGCACGAGACTTGCGGGCCTCGGGGTTGCGCAGCTCCTCGGTTCGCTCTGCAATCTCCTCGGCACTAAAGCCGACTTCGGCCATGGCGTCCTCGATGGGAAGTCGGCGCACGATATAGCAGTGGTGCACCTTCTGGTTGCGCGCGAAATCCTCGGGGATGGTCTGCGCCGTAATGTCCTCCAGCACGACGCCCGCGCGTGCGAGCTTGCGCGTCTCGGGGCGGAAGCCGCGCAGGTTGCAGCTAAAGATGGCGTGCCCGCCCTGTGCGAGCAGGCGCGATACGCCGGCCAAAAGCTCAACATGGTCGCGCTGGACATCCCAGGTACGGCGGCCCATCTTGGACGAGTTCGAGAACGTGGGCGGGTCGACAAAGATCAGGTCCCAGCGGTTGCGCGTCTGGCGCTGGTCGCGAATCCAGGCAAGCACGTCGTCGCGCACAAAATGATGCTGCGGACCAACAAAGCCGTTCTGGCGCATATTGCGCTCGGCCCAGTCCAGGTAGGTGTTGGAAAGGTCGACTGTCACGGTTTCCTCGACGCCGCCGTCGGCCGCATAGCAGGTGGCGGTGCCGGTATAGGCGAACAGATTGAGGAAGCGGCGTGCCTGCTTGGCGTGCTCGCGCACCAGGTTGCGGGTGACGCGGTGGTCCAGGAAGATGCCCACATCCAGGTAGTCATCAAAGTTGACGGCAAAGGTGAGTCCACCCTCTTCGATGAGCGGCAGGCGACGGCGCGCGATGTTGGCGCGCTCGCCCAATGCGCCCTTGCCGGCGCCCTGTTTGCCGTACTGCGAGCCGCCGCGCGAACGCATGCGGGCCTTGGCGTGCACGTGCTCGGCCGGAACATCAAGGATGCGCGGCGCGATGGCCAAGATGTCGAGCATACGGGCCTGGGCCAGTGCGGGGTCGATGGTCTTGGGCGCGGCGTATTCGGCGATGACGAGCCAGCGGCCCGGCGTCTGCGGGCAGCCTTCGTACAGGTCGATGGCGGCGGAGTAGTCGGGTAGGTCGGCATCGTAGACGCGGTAGCAGCTCACGCCCTCGCGCTTTGCCCACTTGCGGCGCAGACGGGCATTCTTGCGCAGGCGGTTGGCGAACTGCTCGGACTCGGGGATGAGCACGGGCAGCGGCTTGCCGTCACCCAGGTCGAGCGTGGCGGCAGGTTCGGGCATGAGGGTGTCGGCGGCTTCGTCTTGGGCATCTGCGGTCTGCTCCTCGGCATCTGCGCTGGTCGCAGCTTCGAATGCCGCGGCGGCGTGGTCGAGCGAGGGCCAAACCTCAAGAGCCGCCTCCTCGTTATTGGGCATGATGGCGATCGAACGCTCGGGCTCGGCGTGGAGCGCGCGGGCCAGCAATCCGTCGCGGGTGAGCGCGGCGACCGGTGCCGAAGCGAGCTCGGGCGCGCGGCGCAGCTCGCCGACCAGCGTCATGGCGTCGTGCATGAGCGAAAGCGGGGTCTCGGTGGTGTCTGCGACCACGGCGGCACTGGCGACGGCGCCCGCATGGTCCAGCACGGTGGCGGGCTTGGCGGCACAAAAGTCGACAAAACGCTTGTAGCCGGCGCACTTGGCCATGCGCTCGGCAGTCTTGCGGGCGGCGGGGTCGATGTCTACGGCCACGATGCGCGCCTGGCGCTCGCGCGCTGCCGCCCCGCGCTCGCGCGCCTCGGCAAGCAGCTGCTCCCACAGAGCGGCGTCGTGCAGCTGCCAGCCCTCAAAGCCCCAGCGCTCGCGTGCGGCGCCCGGGGCGCGGTCGGTCAGAATGTTCACGGCCTCCAGCAGCAGACCGCCGCCGGCGCACGAGGCATCGATCAGCGTGGGAAGGGCTTCGTTCTCGTAATCGTCGGCCGTCAGTTCGCGCTCGCATAGTGCGGTCCAGCCGACCTGCGCCAGCACCAGGGCGGCGTAGTCGGGGCGCAACACGTGTGCGCCCTCGCCGGCGCGGGTCGCTGCGGGCGGCAGGCGTTTGAACAGCGGGTCGCCCGAAAGGTCCAGGCTGATGCTCGCACGGCGCTGACGCAGCGAAAGCAGCAGGTGAACATCGGGATCGGCGGCGTCGACATCGGCGCGACGGCCCGTGGTTTCGGCCAAGCGGTCGCACAATGCGTCCTTGGCGCGCAGGGCCGAGAAGCGCGTGTTGCGCAATTAAA
>CABVAS010000168.1 GCA_902496375.1 uncultured Collinsella sp. | reverse complement strand
TTTATGGTGGCGCAGACCAGCTCAATCCTCTTGCACAAAAAGGGCGCCGACCATTGCGGTCGACGCCCTTTCTTGTTAGACGCTATAAAGCCCAGCGCTTATTTGTTGACCTGACCGGCGCGGACGGCGGCCTTCTTGCGGTCGGTGGCATTGAGCAGACGCTTGCGCAGGCGGATGTTCTTGGGAGTGATCTCGACCAGCTCGTCGTCGGCGATGTACTCCAGCGCCTCCTCCAGCGAGAAGGTGCGGGGCGGCACCAGCTGAACGGAGATATCGGAGGTCGAGGAGCGCTGGTTGCCCAGGTTCTTGGTACGGGCGATATTGACGACCATGTCGCCAGCCTTGCTGCGCTCGCCCACGATCATGCCCTCGTAGCACTCGGTGCCTGGCTCAACAAACAGCTGACCGCGCTCCTGCAGCGTACCCAGGGCATAGGCAACGGCCTTCTCGGTGGTCATAGAGATCATTGCGCCGTTCTGGCGGTTGCCGATCTCGCCGGCATAGGGGCCGTACTCCAGGAAGGTGTGGTAGAACACGCCCTCGCCGTGGGTGACGTTCATGATACGGTTCTTAAGACCCATGATGCCGCGGGTCGGAATCTTAAACTCGAGGTGCGTCACGATGCCCGAGGTATCCATGCTCGTCATGATGCCGCCGGAGGTGCCGAAGACCTCAACGACCTTGCCCGAGTACTCGTCCGGGCACTCGACGACGGCCTGCTCGACGGGCTCCATCTTGTTGCCGTTCTCGTCCTTCTTAAACAGAACGCGGGGACGGCCGACCTGGAACTCAAAGCCCTCGCGGCGCATGGACTCCATCAGAACGGACAGGTGCAGAATGCCGCGGCCCGAGACCTCGACGCCGCTCTTGTCCTCGAGTTCCTCGATCTTCATGGTCACGTTGTTCTCGGCCTCGTTGAACAGGCGCTCCTTGAGCTGACGGGCGCCCACGATGTCGCCGTCGCGGCCGACAAGCGGGGAGGTCGAAGCCTCAAAGACGATGGACAGGGTCGGCGGGTCGATCTCGATGGGCTCGAGCTCGACAGGGTTCTCGGGATCGGTGTAGACATCGCCGATATCGGTGCGGTCGATACCCACGACAGCGGCGATGTCGCCGGCGCCGACTTCCTGGCACTCGGTACGGCCCAGGTAGTCGAAGGTAAAGAGCTGCTTGACGGTGGCGGTAGCGCTGGAGCCGTCGTTCTTGACAACCAGGATCTGGTCGCCCTGGTGGATGGCGCCAGAGTACACGCGGCCGATACCGATGCGGCCGACGAAGTTGGAGTGGTCGATGGTCACGCACTGCATGGCCAGCGGGGCGTTCTCGTCAACCTCGGGCGCGGGCATGTCGTCGATAATCATATCGAGCAGCGGGTACATGTCCATGTTGCCGTCGTTGGGGTCAAGACGGGCAAAGCCGTTCATGGCGCTGGCGTAGACCACGTGCTCCATGGCGAACTCAAGCTGGTCGTCGGTGGCGCCCAGGTCGGCCATGAGGTCCAGGCAGTCGTTGTAGGCCTTCTCGGGGTTGGCGCCCGGACGGTCGATCTTGTTGATGACGATCATGATCTTAAGGCCGGTGTCGATAGCGTGACGCAGCACGAAGCGGGTCTGGGGCATGGGGCCCTCAAAGGCGTCGACCAGCAGCAGGGCGCCGTCGGCCATACGCAGCACGCGCTCGACCTCGCCGCCAAAGTCGGCGTGGCCCGGGGTGTCGATGACGTTGATCTTGACGTCCTTGTACTCGATAGAGATGTTCTTGGCGAGAATCGTAATGCCGCGCTCGCGCTCCTGGTCGTTGGAATCCAGGACGCGGTCCTCGACCTGCTGGTTGGCACGGAAGGCGTCCGTGGCACGCAGGAGCTTGTCGACCATCGTCGTCTTGCCGTGGTCGACGTGAGCGATGATGGCGATGTTCCTCAGATTGTCTACGCGCATGTAGTTCCCCTATCTTCTATCTATATACAACCGGCACGCGTATGCGACCCACCCAGCAATGCAACGCTCGGCGGGAATATTGAGCCTTTTACCGAAAACTCGTTTATTTTAGCGATTTTAGATAAGAGGGGTTTCCTCACCTGCAGGTTCAGGGTCGCTCCACATAAAACCATCGCCGGCGCCCATGCCCTCATACAGCACATATGCCGAAAAACCGCTCTCGAGCGTGGTTTCGAAGAAGCTCACGAGCAGAGCATCGTGATAGCCGCCGTCAATCTCGACGCAGCCGGTGTAGCCGATGGCATAGCGAGCGATACGGCCCAGGCCCTCGTCCTTAAGACCCATCTTGTGCTCGGAGATAAAGTTGGTGGCCGCCTCGAGGCACGCCTCTTCGCCGTCCTCGTCGAGCGCCGCCAGATAACGGTTGGAAGCGGCGTCCTCAATTGCCACGACCACGCCAGGGTTTTCACCGGCGGCAAGGTCGTCCAAGAACGCGCCGATCAGATCGCACACCATGGCGTCGAGCTCGGCGGAGACGTTACCGGCGTCCTGCATATCCTGTGCCATCTTTAGACCTTCCCATCGAGTCTGGCGTCGTTACAGTTCTTGTGCCTCAGCAGCGATCTTAGCGGCAGCGTCGCGGGCGCGCATCATATCCATCGCGCGCTTGTCGAGTACCTTGATCTGACTGGTCAGCATGACCGCATCGACCACGCCCCAGATCATAAGGCCCATAGAGATCGAAAACCCAAGCGCACCAACTGTACCACGAAGGCGCGAACAGATTGCCGCGACAAGGGCGGAGACGACAACCATCTTGATAAACGAGCCGCGGCGTTCGCGAAGCGTGCGGGCCTGCGTCACATAGGCAATGCGAGCCGCCTCAGAAGCCTCCGAGCGCATCTGGGCCTCGCGCGCAATGGTCGCCGCCTCAGCCGACATACCGCCGGCCATCAGCGAACGCTCCGCAGCCTGGACGCCCCGCATTTAGAAGTCATCGGGGGAGAGCGTATGGACGAACTCGTCGAACTTCTCGAACTCTTGCTCGTCGTCGACTTCCTCGGCATGGGCAGAAACGGTGCCCAGGCGATTCATGATGTCGTCTTCAACGAACATGGGGGCATTACTGCGTACGGCGAGGGCGATGGCGTCGCTCGGACGCGCATCGATCTTATGCTCGTTGCCATCGGCCAACACGACAACCGTCGCGTAAAACACGGGCGGCTCGGCGCGAACGATTTCGATGCGTTCGAGCTTGGCACCCAGGGCACCAACAGTATCGAGCAACAGGTCATGGGTAATCGGGCGCTCGGCGCGACCGCTATCGATGCCGCGGCTGATGGCAGCAGCTTCAAACGAACCAGTCTGAATGGAAAGGGAACGCAGTGGCGCGGGCGAGTCCGATTTGCTGCAGCGCTCGCGAAGCACGATAAGCGATGGCACGGGACCGGCGGCCATGACGATGGTCTCTATGTCGACACGAACCATGGAACACCTCCGGTACGTAGCGGTTAACACGCGGCAGTCCGCCGCATTGAATAGCTATACTACCCAAACTTTCGCACAGCACACAAAACCAAAATGAGATTTATCGCAGACAAGAAAAAAGCCCCGAGGCAATGCCCCAGGGCTCTTCACAGTTTTGATGGTGGACCTGACAAGATTCGAACTTGTGACCTCCCGGTTATCAGCCGGACGCTCTAACCAACTGAGCTACAGGTCCATCATGGTGGAGGTTAGGGGGATCGAACCCCTGACCTCAGGCTTGCAAAGCCCGCGCTCTCCCAGCTGAGCTAAACCCCCACGGAGACAGTAATAAACACCCCAGCGGCGACTCGGCTCTCGCTGGGGTGTTTATTGCGAAAGAAAGTGGTGGACCTGACAAGATTCGAACTTGTGACCTCCCGGTTATCAGCCGGACGCTCTAACCAACTGAGCTACAGGTCCATCGCGCAAGGGATATATTAGACGAGTCGTTACGCGCGCGTCAACAACTTTTTTGAAAATCTTTGGGAGGGATGGTCGCTGGGCTGGCGAGATGGTTTTGGTTTGCTGCTCGGACAGTCCTGCGCAAGACGAAGGCCACATTAAGTGGCCTTCTTTGCGTGCGG
>CABVAS010000167.1 GCA_902496375.1 uncultured Collinsella sp. | reverse complement strand
GTATCTGCGCTCTGCAGTCAGGAAAGGCAGCAGGGGCATGGAGGCCGAGCAGGCCGCTCGTACCGTCGGTATGTGCCAGGAGTGCAAGCGCGAGCTTGACGCCCTGCGCGCCGCCTCCGCCGTAAAGACCGGCAACGCGCACGGCATGGCTGCCAACGAGACGCTTGCGTCCGGTGAGCCCCAGGGCCCCGGCATGGAGTATCTGGGCGGCCACGGCGTGAACCCGGAGTATATCGACCGCGAGCTCAACCCCGATGCGCCCGAGATCCCCGCTGGACCTGCACCGGTTGAGGGCATCATCATGGATTTTGATACGAAGGAGGAGTAACCATGGCCGAACCCACGCTTTTGCCCGAGCGGCTTCAGTACCGCCCGACCAAGATCGAGCTCGACGAGAGCATCGAGAAGGCCAAGGCGACCCTTCTTAAGAAGATCAAGCGCTCGGTGTACGTCTACCGTGTTGACTGCGGCGGCTGCAACGGCTGCGAGATCGAGATCTTCGGTTCCATCACGCCCGTCTTCGACGTCGAGCGCTTTGGCATCAAGGTCGTGCCCTCGCCCCGTCACGCCGATGTGCTGCTGTACACCGGTGCCGTGACGCGCGCCATGCGCATGCCGGCCCTGCGCGCCTTTGAGGCCGCACCCGATCCCAAGATCGTGGTGTCCTATGGCGCGTGCGGCTGCACCGGCGGCATCTTCTACGACAACTACTGCGTCTGGGGCGGCACGGATAAGATTCTGCCGGTCGATGTCTACATCCCCGGCTGCCCGCCCAGCCCCGCGCAGACCGTCTACGGCTTTGCCATGGCACTTGGCCTGCTGGACCAAAAGCTCCATGCCGAGACTACGGTGGAGGCCGCCGGCGAGCAGGCCGATATCCTGCACCCCGGCGTGCCGTACAAGCTGCGCGTTGCCATCGAGCGCGAGGCTCGTGCCATGAGCGGCTACCGTTACGGCCGCGACCTGGCCAACGAGTTTATGGATACGCTCGAGGGCGCACCCAAGGGCGATATCCGCGGTGCCATGGCGCTGCTCATCGACAAGCAGGACGATCCTCGCCGCGTTGAGGTCTACTCGGCGCTGCAGGATCTGGTGCTGGCCGGAGGTCGCTAGATGGAGCTCACGGACCGCTCTGGTTACTTTGCGGGCCCCGGCATGCTCGGCGGCTCCTTTGGCGATGCCTCGCGCGCAAGCGACGAGGCCGCCGAGGGCGTCGCCGACCCCTGCCTGGGCCATGCGCCCGACCAGGTGGTCTTCTATGAGCTCACGCGTAAGTTTGTGGAGACCGAGGAAGACGTTCCCCAGGAGGCCTGCGACGTGCTGTACTACACGCTCGCCGTGGGCCACCACACCGGCGTGCTCGATTGCTTTGAGCCGCGCCTGTCGGTGCCGGTGAACGTGTTCTATTCGCTCGTCGACGCGCTGCCGGAGGGGGAGGCCAAAACCAAGTTTGAGGCCATCCGTTCCTTTGGTGAGTGCCAGCTCGACAAGGCGGCGGTGCCGTCGCTGCTCGAGGCCTGCGATGCGCTGCTCGACGAGCGTGGTTTTCGCGGTTCTGCCAAGGCCGGCATCTCGGTGTTCGATGACGACTTTGGCCTGCATGCCCAGCAGGTCGCGTTCTTAATGAAGTTCCGCGATCTGGTTGAGCGCGTGCGCGATGTGTCGGGCGTGTATCTGACGGGAAGGTTGCAGTAATGGGTCGCGTTGTGGATGGTCGTGTGAACGGCGCCCCGTTTGCGGGTATCGTGCTCACGGCGGGAAGCGTGCTGCGTGCCGACGATGCCGCCGGCCCCGTGCTCTCCAAAAAGATGGAGGACACGCCCATCGCCGGTTGGTACACCATCGACGGTGGTCAGACGCCCGAGGATGACATCATCGAGGTCAAGCGCGAGCGTCCGCCGCGTCTGGTCTTGGTCGATGCCGCCGACATGGCGCTGCCCGTCGGGTCCATCCGCTTGCTCGACAAGCGCGATGTGGCCCGTAAGTCGATGTTCACCACGCATTCGCTTCCTTTGTCGATTCTGATCGAAGAGATTGAGCAATCGTGTGAAGATATCGTCTTCATAGGGATTCAGCCGGGCGATACGGAGTTCTACAACCCCATGTCCCCGGAGGTCTTTGACGCCGTCGACGCCGTGTACGACGCCGTGGCCGCCAACGACTTTTCCCACTTTGTCCGCTTGGGGCAGGAGCTATAGCGGCGCTTGCCTCTGCTGAATAGGAAAGAAGTGATTGACATGGCAGATTCCAAGGTGGAGTACCCCGCTCCCGATTGCCTGGCGCCCGCCGCGATCGAGGCCAAGACCGAGGCCGCCGGCGTGACCAAGGCCAACCTGCCGGTCGCAAAGGCCTTTCTGTTGGCAATGTTCGCCGGCGCGTTCATTGCCTTCGGCGGTCTGTTCTTTACGGTGTTCTTGAGCGACGGCACGCTGGGCTGGGGTGCCCAGCGCGTCGTGGGCGGCCTGTGCTTTTGCCTGGGCCTGGTGCTGGTGCTGGTGTGCGGCGCCGAGCTGTTTACCGGCAACTCGCTTATGGTCTGCGCGCTCAAGAGTAATAAGATCACCCTGGTCCAGATGCTCAAGGCCTGGGTCGTCGTGTGGGTCGGCAATTTTGTCGGTGCCCTGTTCATCGTCTTTTTGGTGTACATGGCCGGCATTTACAAGCTCAACGGCGAGGCGGTCGCCAACTCCATGGTGAGCGTCGCCGCCGGCAAGGTGACGATCGACTGGGTGACGATTTTCTTCCGCGGTATCCTGTGCAACATCTTTGTGTGCCTGGCCGTGTGGATCGGTACCGCCGGCAAGACCGTGGTCGATAAGGTCGTGGGCATTCTGCTGCCCATCGCCGCCTTTGTGGCCTGCGGTTTTGAGCACTGCGTCGCCAACATGTACTTTTTGCCCATGGGCGCCGTGATGCACGCATGCGGCTACGGTGCCAAGGTCGCCGGCGCCGATGCGCTCAACGCCGCGGGCATTGCGTTTAACCTGTCCGCCGCCACGCTGGGCAACATCGTGGGCGGCGCGGTTCTGGTCGCGCTCGGCTACTGGTTTATCTACGCTAAGAAGTCCGAGGCGTAAGGTACCGTCTGTTTGACGTTGGGCCTCCCGCGGGGCGTTGCCGTGCGGGAGGCTTTTTGGGTCTGGGGCTCGTTGCCGGGCTTTTGGCCTGTTGTGTTTGACTGATGAAAGGGGTAATCGAGATGGCATCTGCTGTGAAGCGTGACGGTCGCGCTGTGGCGACCACATGCGGGGGATGCTATGCCGATTGCGCCTTTGCGGCCCATGTTGAGGATGGGCGTGTGGTGGCCGAGTTGCCGGTGCCGGGACATCCGTGCGCGGCGCGTGCCCTGTGCGCCCGCGGACGGCATCGCCTGGCAATGCCGTTTGACGAGCGCGATCGCATTGTGCATCCCATGCGCCGACGAACTGATGGCTCGGGGTTCGATGTGATTTCGTGGGACGAGGCGTTCGCGCAGATTGCAGCGCGCCTTGGGGGGATTGTCGACGGGCATGGTCCGCGTGCGCTGGGCATGACGCTCGGCGTGCCCTCGTTCGACCGCTACTGGGCGTATCGCTTTATGCATGCGCTGGGCTCGCCCAACGTGTACGGTGCCGACGGCGCCTGCGAGGTGAGCCGCCTGACCGGCTGGGAGCACAGCCTGGGCTACAGCCCGGCGTCCGACCTGGCCCACACCGATTGCATCATGTACCTGGGGCGCTCCATTGTCGATTCGTCGACGATGGGGGCCGTTGACGCGCTCAACGATGCACGCCGGCGCGGGGCGAAGATTATCGTGGTTGACCCCCGGCGCAGTGGCTCGGCCGCGCTTGCCGACCGCTGGCTGCGCGTGCGTCCGGGCTGCGACTTGGCGTTGCTGTTGGGTATTGCCCATGTCTTGATTGCCGAGGATCTGTACGACTACGAGTTCGTGACCCGCTATACCACGGGTTTTGACGAGCTGGCGCAGGCGGCCAGCGCTTGGACGCCCGAGTGGGCCGAGTCGATGTGCGACGTGCCGGCCGCAGAGATTGTCGCCACGGCGCGCGATCAACATCATTTCTC
>CABVAS010000166.1 GCA_902496375.1 uncultured Collinsella sp. | reverse complement strand
TGCGATTGTCGGCCATAAAACGGCCTCCTTAAATAGATAACGGACAAGAATCGACCGTCCGAGCCACGGCACCTTGCCTTTCAATCGTCGGGCATGACCACCAGGTCTATGCCCTCCTCTTTCAAGGCAATCTGCCGCACCTCGAACGGTCGACAAATACTAGAGACTCTTAATACGAGTGCCGGCGGCGGTATCTTCAATCGTCAGGCCCAGGTCCTTGAGCTGGTCGCGGATGGCGTCGGCCAGATCCCAGTTCTTGGCGGCACGGGCCTCGGCGCGGGCCTCGAGAATCTTGGCAGCTGCCTCGTCCACGTCGTCACCCGTGTAGGCAACCAGGCCGGCGGCAACGCCCAGCAGGCCCAGCGGCAGCTCGACCTTGGGCTCGGGAAGCTCGACGCCAAACGTATCGAGCAACTCGGCCAGCGTATCGGCGGCGGCAAGCGCGGCGGCCTTGTCGGCAGCATCGCCCGCCTGCTCCAGGTACTGGTTGCACTCGGTCACAAAGCCAAAGACGGCGCCCATGGCACCGGCTGTGTTAAAGTCATCGTCCATGCACTCCTTAAAGGCGGCACGGGTCTCGGCGGCCTTAGCGGCAAGCGCCTCGGCGGCAGTCTCATCGGCATCGGCCGTCGCATGGTTCGCGGCCCAGCGCAGGTTCTCGACCGTACCGGCGATACGCGTGAGCGAGTTCTCGGCACCCTCCAGGCGCTCCCATGAAAAGTCAAGCGGCGAGCGATAGCTCGTCTGCAGCATCAGCAGGCGCAGGGCGGCAGCGGAGTGCTGCTCGAGGACCTCGGCCAGCGTAAAGAAGTTGCCGAGCGACTTAGACATCTTCTCGCCGTCTACCAGCAGCATGCCCGTGTGCATCCAGGTGTTGGAGAAGCCCTGGTGCCAGGCGCAGGTGGCCTGGGCGCACTCGTTCTCGTGATGCGGGAAGGCAAGGTCGGAGCCGCCGCCGTGGATGTCAATCGGGGTGCCCAGGTAGCGGTGCACCATGGCGGCGCACTCGGTGTGCCAACCGGGACGGCCCTCGCCCCAGGGACTCGGCCAGCTGGGCTCGCCGGGCTTGGCGGCCTTCCACAGGGCAAAGTCGAGCGGGTCGTTCTTGTCCTCGTTCTCCTCGATGCGCGCGCCAACCATAAGGTCGTCGATGTTGCGGCCCGAGACCTGACCATAGTTGGGATCGCTGCGCACGGCAAAGTACACGTCGCCGTTATCGGCGGCGTAGGCGTGGCCCTGCTCGATGAGCGTCTTGATCATGGCGATCATGGGGCCGATCTCCTTGGTGGCGCGGGGGCGCACATCGGGATCGAGCACGTTGGCGGCGCGCATAACGCCGATAAACTTGTCAGAGAACTCCGTCGCAACCTCGGCGGCGGTACGGCCCTGCTCGTTGGCGCGCTTGATGATCTTGTCATCGACATCGGTGAGGTTCTGGGCGAACGTGACCTCGTAACCGCTCGCGATGAGCCAGCGGCGAATCACGTCAAAGCTGATGAACGTACGGGCGTTGCCGATGTGGATGTTGTCGTAGACCGTGGGGCCGCACACGTACATGCGGACCTTGCCGGACTCGATGGGCTGGAACTCTTCCTTTTTATGGGTAGCGCTGTTGTAGATACGCATTCGTTACTCCTTAACGGTTTTCTGTAGCAGGCAGACGGCCCAGGCGCCGATTCCCTCGCCCTGGCCTTCCCAACCGAGCTTTTCGGTCGTAGTGGCGGCGACGCCCACGTTTTCGACGTCAACGCCCAGGGCATGGGCAAGGTTGGCGCGCATGGCATCGCGGTGCGGGGTGATCTTGGGTTGCTGACAGGCAATGGTGCAATCGGCATCGACAAACTCAAAGCCCAGCTCGCGCGCATAGTCCATCACGCGAGCGAGCAGCACCATCGAATCGGCACCCTCATAGGCGGGGTCGGTATCGGGGAATAGCTTGCCGATGTCTCCCCCGCGGCAGGCGCCCAGAATAGCGTCGGCCAAGGCGTGCGCGAGCACATCGGCATCCGAGTGGCCCAGCAGGCCACGCTCGTAGGGAATATCGACACCGCCGATGATACATCGACGCCCCTCCACCAGACGGTGAACGTCGTAGCCATGGCCAATGCGCAGGTTACTGAACATGGGGAAGGTCCTCTCCCTCGGCCATGCGGCCAAGCAGAATCGCGGTTACGGGACGCAGGTCCTCGGGCACCGTCACCTTAAGGTTATCGCGCGGGCTCTGGACGCAGCGGACGCGCCCACCCATGCGCTCGACCAGCGACGAATCATCGGTACCGATAAAGCCCTCGGCAATGGCTGCAGCGTGGGCGCGCTTCATAGCATCGACGCTAAAGATCTGCGGCGTCTGCGCGGCCCAATAGAGCTCACGCGGCGGCGTCTCGACGATATTATCGCCGTCAACGATCTTGAGCGTGTCAATCGCGGGCTGGCCGCACACGACACCGTCGAGAGCACGGTCGCTCACGAGCACGTCGATAGCGTGGTCGATGGCCTCGGTCGTAATGAGCGGACGAGCGCCATCGTGAATGGCAACGTATTCAAAGCCCGCCGGAACCGCATGCACGCCGGCACGGGTGGAATCCTGACGGGTATCGCCGGCATCGGCAAACCTGATGGGCGTGTCATAGTCAAACGGGTCGATGGCCAGGCGGCGCATCTCGGCACGACGCTCGGCAGGGCAAACCACCACGATGTGGCCGACCTTGTCGCTACGATCGAACGCGCGGATGGACCAGCTCATAAGCGGACGGCCCGCTACATTGACGAGCTGCTTGCCACCGGGATTACCAAAGCGCTGGCCGCTGCCACCGGCAACGACCACGGCGCATACGGGCGCCATTATGCGTTTCCCTGTTTGGTGCCCTTCATGCGGTACAGGGAGTCCGCAAGAATGGCAGGGTTGTTAACGCCAAAGTCGCCCAGGCGCTCCGGATCCTCGCTGATGTCGTCCATGAGCTCCTGCAGCGAGCCGTACTCGTCGACGATCTTCTCGGCCACGCCGTCGCGCACGACGGACACGCGCGAAAGCGTGCGCAGGCCCAGCGGTGTCATGACGGAGTCCTCGTCCAGGTCGTCATAGCCCAGAACTGCCGCCACGTGCTGCGGGTCGGACAGGTCCTTAGGCGTCATGCGGCTCAGCTCGGCGCGGATCTTCTCGGCGTTTGCCTCGGAGGAATCGCTTGCGTAGTCGCGGATCATCAAGTCGTATTCGGTATCCATGCTGGAGCCCGCGAGCTGCTCGAGCTGCATCTGCACGAGCTTGCCCTGGTTACCCAGCTTGACGATGCAATCCTTAAGCTCGGTCTTTGCCTGTTGCATGATCTCGAAGCTCGAGAAAATACCGGTGATGTCGGCGAGCGTAACGTAGTCGTCGAGCTCAAGGGCCGTCAGGCGCAGCAAGGAGCGATCGAGCGACTGACGGGTGGTCTGAAGCGTGGCGACGAGCTGGTTGACCGAGCTCATGATGGTGGTGACGGGCTGGATCTCGTAGCTCTTGCCGTGAACGTACACGTTAACGACGGCACGGCGAGCCGAAACCGAGATCACGATGGCATCGGTGAGCACCGACATGCGAGCGGCAGTACGGTGACGCATGCCCGTCTCACTCGTGGCGAGCGAGGGATCGGGATTGAGGTGGAAGTTGGCGCGCAGGATCTGGGTGAGGTCGCCATCGATGACGATGGCGCCGTCCATCTTGGAAAGCTCGAACAGGCGGTTCGAGGTAAACGAAATGTTGAGCGGGAAGCCGTCGTTACCGGCAGCGAGCACGTTTTCGGTGTCGCCGACGCAGATAAGGGCGCCCAGGTGACCGGCGATGATCATGTCGAGGGCGGTGCGGATCGGCTGACCAGGTGCCGTCAGGCGGATGGCCTGTTCCATACGCTTTTGCAGCTCGTTCTTATCCAAGGCATCGCTCCCATCGTATACGCTCCATAAACGCTAAATAGTTTCTCACGGTTTGTCCCCGCAGCAGCCACGAAATCCGATGCTTACAGAATGAGCGAACACGGCCGAGAGCCCAACCCAAATGGGCTGCTTATGTGGTAGTATCGGGATTCATATGAATGAGGGAGTAGTCGCGTGGCCGGGTTCGCCTCCGG
>CABVAS010000165.1 GCA_902496375.1 uncultured Collinsella sp. | reverse complement strand
GAACGCAAACCCCAGGGCAAACGCCACCGTCACAACAACCGTCGGCGCCAGGCAAACCGCCATGTACCGCCGGCGCGAATACACAACACCCTCGGCGCAGGCATAGATCATCGCCGTCTCGCGATTCGCCCCAAAGGTCACCTTCGCGCCCGCAGGCGCCAGCAGCTTAAAAAACACACCGTGCACCAGCTCGTGCACGGCGAACGACGCCATTGAGATCGCAGCCAAGCCGACTATCCAGCCCACGACAGCCATCCAGCCGCCCGCGTCAGCCGCATCCAGATCCGCAGGCCCGCCCAGCAGCATAAACACCGGCACCAGGCACACGGCAAACACGCCGACGACGACCATCCCCCACACGAAGCAAGCGTGCAGAAAATCCTCGTCTTCAAACGCATGTATGTTGGAAATCTCATTCATAGCATCTTAGGATAGCGCCCCTGCCACGTACCCGTCCGCATGTGCGATAATGTCGAACGATATGCACGAATTGACCACCGCGTCGCCAGGCCTTGCGCCCGGCCGCGCTCTCACCATATGCGAAGGAGTCCCATGGCATCCAAATACTCCATGAACGACCGTCCCAGCTGGCCTCGCCGCGCCATCGTTACCGCCGGCGAGCCCTACGGCAACAAGGGCCTTCACTTTGGCCACGTTGGTGGCGTCTTTGTCCCGGCCGACTTCTTCGCCCGCTTCCTGCGCGACCGTCTGGGCCGCGAGAACGTCATCTTCACCTCGGGCACCGACTGCTACGGCTCGCCCATCATGGAGAGCTACCGCAAGCTCAATGAGAACGAAGGCTACGACAAGTCCATCGGCGAGTATGTCGAGTCCAATCACTCCCGCCAGGCCGCGACCCTCAACAACTACAACATCAGCTGCGACATCTACGGCGGCTCGGGCCTTGAGCCGGCGGCCCAGATCCACAACGAGGTGACCGCCGAGATTATCGAGCGCCTGCACGAGCAGGGCACCATCTCCAAGCGCTCCACGCTGCAGTTCTACGATGCCAAGGCCGGCACGTTCCTCAACGGCCGTCAGGTGATCGGCCGCTGCCCCATCCAGGGCTGCAAGTCCGAGAAGGCCTATGCCGACGAGTGCGACCTGGGCCACCAGTTTGAGCCCGAGGAGCTCATCGCGCCCAAAAGCCAGCTCACCGGCGAGGTGCCCGAGCTGCGCCCGGTCGACAACCTCTACTTCGACCTGCCGGCCTACCTCGACTTTATGAAGACCTATACCGCCAAGCTCGCCCAGAACCCGCAGGTTCGCTCCGTGGTCTCCAAGACCATGGAGGAGTGGCTGCTGCCGGCCCAGCTCTACATCCAGAACAAGTTCCGCGAGGCCTTCGATGCCGTCGAGGATCAGCTTCCCGAGCACACCGTCCTGGAGCCCGAGGGCAACAAGAGCAGCTTTACCGTCACCTTCCCCAGCTGGAAGGAGCGCGACGATGCCCACGCGGTGCTCGCCAACGGTGGCGTGCGCTTCCGCAGCGGCAAGGCGCTCGTGCCCTTCCGCATCACCGGCAACATCGATTGGGGCGTTCCGGTGCCCGAGGTCGATGGCGTCTCCGACGTCACCTGCTGGTGCTGGCCCGAGAGCCTGTGGGCACCCATCAGTTACACCCGCACTGTACTCGCCCGCGACGCCCGAGCCGCCGGCGTAACCGAGGGCGTCGCCGCCCAGGATGCCGCCCTCATGGGCGAGCCCGCCGCCGATTCCACGCAGGTCCCCGCGCCCACCTACCAGCACAGCTCGCTCGACTGGCGCGACTGGTGGTGCTCAGATGACGCACAGATCTACCAGTTCATCGGTCAGGACAACATCTACTTCTACTGCATCGCGCAGACCGCCATGTGGGAGGCCCTAGGTTGGGACCTTACGCAGAGCACCGTCAGCGCCTGCTACCACCTGCTCTACATGGGCAAAAAGGCCAGCTCGTCCTCGCAGACGCCTCCCCCGCCGGCAGACGACCTGCTCAACCACTACACCTGCGAGCAGATGCGCGCGCATTGGCTGTCGCTCGGCCTGTCCGAGAAGCCGGTGAGCTTTAGCCCCAAGGCATATGACACGCGTGTGACCGGCAAGGACAAGGACGGCAACGAGGTGCGCGCCTGCGACGACAAGCGCGTCATCGATCCGGCCCTTAAGGAGAGCGCGCTGCTGACCGGCGTGTTCAACCGCTTGGCCCGCAGCTGCTTCTACGGCGTCGCCGTCAAGGAGGGCGACGAGAGCCCCTATCGCAACGGTTGCATTCCCGCCGGCGCCGCCTCTGCCGCCGTGGTCGAGGCTGCCGAGCAGGCCGCCCTCGCCTTTGAGCAGGCCATGTACAAGTTCGAGACGCACCGCGCGCTTGCCGTGTGCGACGACTACCTGCGCGCCGCCAACAAGCGCTGGAGCGATGCCTCCAAGGCCGCCAACAAGCTCGAGGGCGAGCCGGCCAATGCCGCGATGACGCAGGCCCTTGTCGACGCCTTTACCGAGCTGCGCGTGGCAACCGTCCTGATGCACGGTATTGTGCCGACCGGCTGCGAGCTCATCTGCGAGTACTTCGACGTCGATCCGGTCGCCTTCTTTAGCTGGGATAACATCTTTGCCTCCACGGACGAGTTTGTGGAGAGCCTGGGCGAGAAGCGCGGTGAGCACCGCGTGAAACCGCTGCCCCCGCGCTTCGACTTCTTCAGCAAGCACGAGAGCCAGTACTAGGCAACCGCAACGCGCCCGGGAATGATTATTCTGGGACGGGGATTAAAAAATCATTCCCGGGCGCCGCAAATTAGTCTTTCTGGGACGGGGATTAAATGATTTTTTAATCCCCGTCCCAGAATAATCAATTAGGTGGAAGGAAAGACGGATGTCCAAGCCGCGTCGTCGTAAGCAGAAAAAGCAGGTCAAGCCCGAGCTCAAGCTCAGGCAATTTGCCGCCACCGAGCTTTCCGACCAGCTTGCCGCCCAACACTCCGCCGCCGACCTGCCGCGCTTTATGGTCGACACGGTCGCCGGCGCCTATGCCCCCACCGATGCCGAGCTCATGATCGAGGGCTTCGGCGCCGCGGCCACACGCCCGGTCACGCTGCGCGCCAACACGCTCAAGGCAACCGCCGAGGACATCGTTGCGGCGCTCGATGCCGCCGGCATCGCGCACCAAACCGTTACCTGGTATCCGGACGCCTTTATCCTGCCCGAGGCCCAGGTTTCCGACCTATGGGACCTCGACATCTACCGCGACGGCAAGATCTACCTACAGAGCCTGTCGTCCATGATGCCGCCTTTGGTGTTGGGCGCCCAGGCAGGCGAGGACATCCTGGACATGTGCGCAGCCCCTGGCGGCAAGACGACGCAGATCGCCGCCCTCACCCAGGGCCAGGCACACCTCACCGCCTGTGAGATGAGCATCCCCCGCGCCGAAAAGCTCGAGTCGAACCTCCATCGCCAGGGCGTCAAAAACGTGCCCGTCATGCGCATCGACGCACGCGAGCTCGACGAGTTCTTCCGCTTTGACCGCATCCTGCTCGACGCTCCCTGCACCGGCACGGGCACCGTCATCAGCGGCAACGAGAAAAGCCTGCGCGGCCTCACCGAGCAGTTGCTGAGCAAGTGCGCCCGCTCGCAGCGAGCACTTCTGGACCGCGCCATGGGTGCCCTCAAACCGGGCGGCACGCTCGTCTATTCCACCTGTTCGATCTTGCCGCAGGAAAACGAGGACGCCCTGCAAGAAGCCCTCGACAAGCACATGGACTGCGAGCTTATCCCCCTCGACGGCACGCCAAGCGAAAGTGAAGCACGCCGCGCCCAGGAAGCTGGTGAGGAGCCGCGCATCGAGTCCAACGCCCTGACCGAGGCCATTGCCGCGGGTCAGGTATCGGCCATCGCCAACGGTATGCCCGGCACGCTGACCATTCCGCCTAGCCGCGATTTTGAGGGCTTCTACATTGCCCTGATCCGAAAACGCAGCTAGCGCACGGATCCAAAACTCAACAAGCTATCTCTGTGCGCGTTTGCCCTGCTGGTCGCGATGCTGTTTAAACATCGCGCGCTCCTTGCGTTCGGCCCTTTTGCCCTTAATGGCCGTGACCACAAAGTAGATGACCGCGGCGACAACGATTGCGCCCACACACAGGCCAATCG
>CABVAS010000164.1 GCA_902496375.1 uncultured Collinsella sp. | reverse complement strand
TATTTCTCGTCTGAGTTTGGTTGCAACGGCGGCGGGCAAGCCGCAGACCACTAATACCTTGCAAGCCACAGCCCTCGCCTATCCCTCGAACGAAAGCACGCGGGCCAGGTCAAGCTCCTCGTAGCTGTCGATAAAGATATCGCAGTTGTCGCGCACATCGCTGCGCTTCATACGGCCGTGCGGGTCATAGATGCCCACGCGCTTAAAGCCGGCGGTCCCAGAGCTCTTTAGGCCAAAGACCGCGTCCTCAAATACCCAAGCGCGCTCAAACTTGTGCCCATGGCGCTCCTCCAGGCGGTGCAGCGCCAGCTCGTACACATCGGGGAACTGCTTAGAGCGACCTGCCTCGCCCGTGGTGGTCACAAACTCCATGTAGGCATCGAGCCCGGCACCCGCAAGCGCAGACTTAACCAGCTCGGCTGGCGTGGACGTGGCAACGCACATGGCAATACCGGCCTCCTGCGCCTGCTCCAAAAATGCCAGGAGGCCCTCGCGCGGCGGCACCTTGGAGTACCCATCAATCAAAATCTCACCCAGCTCGCGATACAGCTCCTCGCCATTCGCGCCAATGCCCCACGTGTCGTGGTAGGCCTGGCACTCATCCTCCAGCGACAGATGCTCAAATTGGGCAAAGTCATCCACGGTTACGTCAATCCCGTGGCGGTGCAATAACTCGGGCTGAGCATAAGCCCAAACGGGGGTGCTATTAACCAGCGTGCCATCGCAATCGAAAATAAAAGCAACCTTGGGAGTGGCGGAATGGGGCATAAACGAACCTTTCGATATCAAATGGTAAACATCCTGCTAAAAACGTTTTACCAAACGTAAGACAGACAATTTTGAAACCCAAATTGATAAAACTGTCAAGAGTTTTACCACGGTAATTCTGCCAGTGGTATAAACATGTCGCTTACCGATTAAACGCCCCCGCAAATCCGCTTTCGTCCATAAAACTAACGCACAGGTGTTATCGTAGTTTCTGCCGAAAGTTCCACCGAGCACGCGAGGTGGAACGAATCACAGAAACTTCGCCGTCCCTTCGATTCGTGCAGCCTTGGACCTTTCGCATCTAGTCACCAAGGCAACACGCTGCCGCGTCATGATGGGATCAAACGTGAGCGATACAAAGCTAAAGCCAGCAACCAAAAAGCCCGCTACCCGTAAAGCCGCCCCGCACGCGCCGGAACTCACTAAGGACGATGTCTATCTGTTTGGCATTGGCACGTGGGAGCGCAGCTGGGAAAAGATGGGCGCGCACCCCGACACGCAGAACCGTACGCGCGGCTGGCGTTTTTGCGTTTGGGCTCCCGATGTACAAAGCGTCCATGTCATTGGTGAATTTAACGACTGGGATGAGGAAGCCAACCCGCTGGTGCCCGTGCATACGAGCGCTATTTGGGAAGGCTTTATTCCTGGCGCAGTGCAGGGCCAGCTCTATAAATACCTCATCGAGACCAACGAGGGCGAAAAGCTCTACAAGGCTGATCCGTATGCTTTTAAGGCCGAGTGCCCCCCGGGTACCGCCAGCGTGCTGTGGACCCTCGATGGCTACAAGTGGAACGACGCCGCGTGGCTCAAACGCCGCGCCGGACACAACCACATGTCGCAGCCGCTCAACATCTACGAGGTCCATATTGGCTCGTGGAAGCGCCACGGCGACGCGCCACAGGGCGAGCCGGACGAATACGGCAACTACCCCGGTCCCATGGACCCCTTCCCCGCGCAGCGCGGCGAGTTTTACACCTACGACGACCTGTCGGTGGAGCTCGTGGACTACGTGCGCGACATGGGCTATACGCATATCGAGGTCATGCCGCTCATGGAGCATCCCTTCGACGGCTCCTGGGGCTACCAGACGACCGGCTACTATGCCGCCACATCGCGCTACGGCAACCCGCAGCAGCTCATGCACTTTATCGATGCGTGCCACGAGGCGGGTATCGGCGTGATTATGGACTGGGTGCCCGGCGGTTTTTGCGCCGACTCCCACGGCCTTGCCACCTTTAACGGTCACATGCTGTTTGAGCACGAGATTCACCCCAACTGGGGCACGCACAAGTTTGACTTCGCCCGCGGCGAGGTCCGCTCCTTCCTGGTCTCCAACGTACTGTATTGGCTCGAGAACTTCCACGTGGATGGCATTCGCATGGACGGCGTGTCCAGCATGCTGTACCTCAACTTTGGCATCGATGATCCCGGCCAAAAGAAGTTCAACAAGTACGGTACCGAGGAGGACCTGGACGCCAGCGCGTTCATTCGCCAGGTCAACTGCGCCGTGGAGGCGCACTACCCCGACGTGATGATGATGGCCGAGGAGTCCACCGCGTGGCCGCTCGTGACCTATCCGCCGCAGGACGGCGGCCTAGGCTTCCACTACAAGTGGGACATGGGCTGGATGAACGACACCCTGCACTACATGCAGACCGATTTTCCGTGGCGTCCCGGCAACCACGGCCTGCTCACGTTCTCCATCATGTACGCCTTTACCGAGAACTTTATCTGCCCGCTGAGCCACGACGAGGTCGTGCACGGCAAGTGCTCGCTGATCGGCCGCATGCCGGGCGACTGGTGGCGCCAGTTTGCCGGCCTGCGCACGCTGGCCTTCTACCAGATGACGCACCCCGGTGCAAAGCTCAACTTTATGGGCAACGAGATCGGCCAGTTTATCGAGTGGCGCTACTACGAGTCCATCCAGTGGTTCCTGACCGAGGAGTACGAGACTCACCGTCATCATCAGGCGTTTATCAAGGCGCTCAACCATCTGTACACCGCCGAGCCCGCCCTATACGAGCGCGGCTACACCGACGACGGCTTTACCTGGATCGACGCGGACAACTCCAAGCAGTCCATCGTGAGCTTTGTGCGCCAGGGCGAGGACGTCGATAACGACCTGGTGATTCTGATCAACTTTGACCCGGCGAGCTACGAGAGCTTCCGCGTGGGCGTGCCGCGCGAGGGTGACTGGGAGGTCATCTTCGATTCCGACCGTCCCGAGTTTGGCGGCAGCGGCTATGCCGGTGAGGAGCCCTACACCTGCTCGAGCGAGCCCTATCCCTGGAACGGGCAGATGGACTCCATCGAGATTAAGGTGCCCGGCCTTGCAGGCGTGGTGCTTAAGCGCCGCGGTCCCAGCAGCTATAAGCCGCCCGTGGTCGAGGAGCCCAAGAAGGCGACGCGCAAGCGCATGTCCTCGGTGAAGCCCAAGGCCGCAGCTGCTAAGAAGGCTCCGGCTAAGGCGAAGGCTGCCAAGCCCGCCGCCAAGGCTTCGGCCAAGTCCACCACGGCCAAGAAGGCTGCTTCCAAGGCCAAGGCAGCTGCCGTTAAGGATCCTGCCAAGAAAGCGTAACAAAGGTGTTACCACTGTAATTACCCGCCCCGCCGGGGCGTAGGATACAAGTCATAACCGTTCCGGGAGAAACATCCCCGGGGGAAGGAACGTATGAATAAGATCTTCGACAACAAGCAGGAGTTTACCGAGCTCTATCGCGATGCCGTCATGAGCATCAGCGGCAAGAGCGTCGAGGCCGCCAGCGACCTCGACCGCTTTAACGCCCTGGCCAAGCTCGTGGCCGAGAAGGCACGCACCGTTGCCACCAAGAGCGACGCCCGCGCCGCCGCCGAGGGCAAAAAGCGCGTGTACTACTTCTCGATCGAGTTTTTGATCGGCCGCCTGCTTGACAACTACCTGCTCAACTTTGGCGTGCGCGACATGGTCGCCGAGGCGCTCGACGACATGGGCTTTGACCTGTCCGTCATCGAGAACCAGGAGCCCGATCCGGCTCTGGGCAACGGTGGCCTGGGCCGTCTGGCCGCATGCTTCCTGGATTCCATGGCAGCCGAGGGCATTGCCGGCTACGGCAACGGCATGCGCTACCGCTACGGCCTGTTTAAGCAGGAGATTGTCAACGGCAGCCAGGTCGAGGCCACCGACGAGTGGCTCACCCACGGCTATCCCTGGGAGGTCCGTCGTCAGGACAAGGCCGTGACCATTAAGTTTGGCGGCCGCGTTGAGGGCTTTGAGGAGAACGGCCGCACGTTCTACCGCACGGTGGACACGCAGGACATCCTGGCCGTCCCCTATGACATCCCCGTGGTGGGCTATGCCGGCGAGACCGTCAACAAGCTGCGCGTCTGGGCTGCCGAG
>CABVAS010000163.1 GCA_902496375.1 uncultured Collinsella sp. | reverse complement strand
CGGGATTGGTCAAAATAGTTTGACTATTAGCGGCTAAAATCGCCCGGCGCTAACAACCAGGCTATCCACCGCGCAGAACGGCCGCTCCTCAAAGGGATCAAACGCCGTCTGGACATAGGTCAAAAAATTAGGCGAATCCGACATGGCCCTCCCATCAACTATGGTGCATTGGAGTCAGGTTACTTTGCACCAAAAAGGCGCCCGGGCCGTGTGGACCCGGACGCCTTCATTGTAGCTTTTCGCTCTAGCGAGCTTGATTTAGCAGGAGAAGTCGACGCTGTCGATGATGTCCTTGAGGGCCTTGGCGGAGACGGTGAGCTCATGCTGCTCGTCGTCGTTCAGCGGCACGGGGACGCGGCAGACGACGCCGTCGCGGCCAACGACCGTCGGCATGGAGATGGCCAGATCGGACAGGCCATACTCGCCCACCATGAGCGAGGAAACGGGCAGAACGGTCTGCTCATCACGCATAACAGCGGTGCAGATGCGCTTAACGGCCATGGCGACGCCGTAGTAGGTGGCGTGCTTCTTCTCGATGATGGTGTAGGCGGAGTTCTTAACGTCCTCGGCGATGCGCTTCTCGGCAGCCTCATGCTCCAGGTGGCCGTGAAGCTCGCAGAAGGTGTTCAGCGGCACGCCGGCAACCTGGGCGCTGGACCAAGCGACAAACTCGGAGTCGCCGTGCTCACCCATGACATAGGCCTGAACGTCGCGCGGGTCAACCTCGACGTGGGCACCAAGCATCTGCTGCAGACGGCCAGTGTCGAGCACGGTGCCGGAGCCGATGACGTGGCCCTCGGGCAGGCCGGACATCTTGATGGCGGCGTAGGTCAGAACATCGACCGGGTTGGAGACGATGAGCAGAATGCCATCGAAGCCGGACTTCTTAATCTCGGGGATAATGGACTTAAAGATGCTGACGTTCTTGTTGACCAGGTCCAGGCGGGTCTCACCGGGCTTCTGGGCAGCGCCAGCGGTGACGACGATCATGGCGGCGTCGGCGACATCGGAATAATCGCCGGCGTAGATCTTCATCGGCTCGGCAAACGTCATGCCGTGCGCGATATCCAGGGCCTCACCCTCGGCGCGGTTCTTGTCCACGTCGATGAGGACCATCTCGGAGAACAGACCGCTCTGCATCAGCGCGAACGCCGAAGACGAACCGACGAAACCGCAGCCGACAATAGCGACCTTCTTCTCGTTAACCATTAGAAACTCCCATCTCACTCCACAAACAAGCCGCCCGGGAACGACCCGAGCGGCTTGTCGTAATCCCAATACATCCAATCGGGACTTTGATTATGCTCCTATTCGCAGCCAAAAATCGACCGTTTACCGAAATTGTTTGCAGAATTCGTAAAATAACTGCACGAAATCGGTTTCGATATATTGACGAGCCAAAATAGCTTTCTAATACAGGCCCGCCTCGCGAATGGCCTCGACAGCCAAAGCGATCTGGTCGGGCGGCAAGACCAGCGCCATGCGCACGTGCCCCTCGCCCGAAGGACCAAAGCTCGCGCCCGGCGTCACCACAACGCCGGCCTTCTCCATAAGCTCCTCGCAAAACGCCATGGAATCGGTGCGGCCACCGGGAAGCTTGGCCCACACAAACATAGAGCCATGCGCGTTGGGGCGCTCCCAGCCCAAGCCCTCAAGACCGTCGCACAGGGCATCGCGGCGCTCCTGGTACTTCAGACGCTGCGCCTCGACCTCATCGCGCGGACCGTTCAGGCAGGCGATGGCGGCCTTCTGGATCGGGAAGAACATGCCAAAGTCGATCTGGCCGCGCAGCTTGGCAAAGGCCGAGACCACGTCCTCTCGGCCGACCAAAAAGCCGATGCGGGCACCGGTGACGTTAAACGACTTGGAGAGCGAGAAGAACTCAACGCCCACCTCGAGCGCGCCGGGGTACTGCAAGAAGCTGCCGCCCGGCTCGCCGTTGAACACGATGTCGGAGTATGCGTTGTCGTGAACGATCAGCAGGTCGTGCTCGCGGGCAAAAGCGATGATCTCCTCGTAGATCTCGGGCGTGCCCACCGAGCCCACCGGGTTGGCGGGCAGCGACACGATCATGTACTTGGCACGATCGGCCACCTCGGGATCGATGCCCGCCACATAGGGCAGGTAATTGTGCTCCGCCACCAGCGGATAATACTCGAGTTTGGCGTCGGCGATCTTGGCCCCCGCCTCAAAAACCGGGTAGCACGGATCGGGAACCAAAATGGTGTCACCCGGATCGAGCAGGGCCAGGCCCAAATGGCCCACGCCCTCCTGCGTGCCGTTGCACGACTGCACCATGGACGGCGTAATGCCCGAAACGCCAAAGCGACGCTCATAGTAATCGCACACAGCTTGCTTGAGTTCGGGCAGGTCGCGCAGGGCATACTTCCACATCTCGGGATCTTGGGCTGCCTGCGTGAGCGCCTCGACCACGTGGTCGTACGGCTTAAAGTCGGGCGTGCCCACGCTCATGTTGTAAATGGTCTTGCCCTGAGCCTTCAGCGCAAGCAGTTTGTTGTTGAGCGAGGCGAAGACCTCCGCGCTAAAGCGGTCGAGACGCTGCGATGCCTGCATGGTGCCACCTTTCGATATGAAAAACGCGGCGCTCCGACAAGAGCGCCGCGCGATACGGGCCATCAGATTGCAAAAGTGTAACGCTTGCAACCCCCGTATTGGTTCAATTTAGCCAACCTTAGTCAATCGGATCGAGCGCATCGATCTGCGCAAGCCACAGACGTGAGCTGGCGTCACTCGGCATACGCCAATCGCCGCGCGGACTGAGCGTCACCGAGCCCACCTTGGGACCATCGGGCAGGCAGCTGCGCTTAAACTGCTGGGCAAAGAAGCGACGATAGAACGTACGCAACCACGTGTGGACGGTCTTGACGTCGTAGACGCCCTCGAAGCTCTTGAGCGCCATGCGGTAGATCTTGCCCGGCTCAAAGCCAAAACGCAGCAGGTAGTAGAGGAAGTAGTCGTGCAACTCGTACGGGCCCACCAAATCCTCGGTCTTCTGCGCAATCTCGCCGTCGCCCGTGGGCGGCAGAAGCTCGGGGGACACCGGCGTATCGAGGATATCGAGCAAGACCTCGGCAATGCGCCCGCCAAAGACATCGGCGGCATAGCGTACCAGATGGCGCACAAGCGTCTTGGGCACGCTCGCGTTGACGGCGTACATGCTCATGTGGTCGCCGTTATAGGTAGCCCAGCCGAGCGCCAGCTCCGACAGGTCGCCCGTGCCAATGACAAAACCGCCAGCCTGGTTGGCCAGATCCATCAGAATCTGCGTACGCTCGCGCGCCTGGCTGTTCTCGTAGGTCACGTCCTGCACAGCTGGATCATGCTCAATGTCCTTGAAGTGCTGCTCCACAGCCGCGTGGATCGAAACCTCGCGGAAGCTCACACCCAGGTCGCGGGCGAGCGACTCGGCATTCGACTTGGTGCGATGCGTCGTGCCGAAGCCGGGCATGGACACGGCTGTGATACCAGTGCGCGGCAGCCCCAGTGCATCGAAGGCACGCACGGTCACAAGCAGCGCTAGCGTGGAGTCCAAGCCGCCCGAAAGGCCGATAACCGCAGCCTTGGTACCCGTGTGGGCAAGGCGGGTCTTGAGGCCCGCAGTCTGCAGATCGAGGATCGTCTCGCAGCGCTCGGCCAAGTCGCCGTGGTCGGCCGGCACAAAGGGCGCGCGCGGGAAAACGCGGTCGATATCGCAGGCATCGCGCAGGACGGGCTCTTTGGCCAGCACGCCCTCAAATGAAAACTCAACAGTCGTGGCCTCAGGCGCATCGTCCGCGCGCGTCCACGTCGTCGAGCGACGGCGCTCGGCAACCAGACGGTCGAGGTCAACATCGGCGATGGCCATATCGCAGGTAAGCAGTTTGGTCGCGGCGAGCTTGGAGCCGTTTTCGTAGACGAGGTTCTCGCCCGCAAAGACCATGTCGGTCGTGGACTCGCCCTCGCTCGCATCTGCATAGGCATAGGCACAGTACAGGCGCGCGCTCTGGTTGGATATGAGGCTGCGTCGGTAATCTGCCTTGCCGATAATCTCGTCCGAGGCCGACGGGTTGAGGATCACCGTCGCACCGGCAAGCGCCATCTCGGTCGAAGGGGGCGCCGGCACCCACAGGTCCTCGCAGACCTCAACGCCCAGCACCATATCCTCGGCACCCTCGTCACAGCAGCGGTAGACAAGCTCCGAACCCAGCGGAACCGGACAATCTATAGA
>CABVAS010000162.1 GCA_902496375.1 uncultured Collinsella sp. | reverse complement strand
CGTTGTGCTCCGATATCTCTTACGGTCGCTGATGTGCGCCAAAAAAGCCGCCTAGGACGTATTGTTTGGTCCTAGGCGGCCTTTTTTAAGGGCTTATATGAGGCGTGGTGGCGTCGTTCCGTAGATCGGATTTGCCGGGCGCGCCACGCCCTGTGGGTGCGTCTGCTACTGAAGCGCCTGTGCGCCCAGGGCCAGGCAACCCATGATGCCCTGCTTGCCCTCGAGGCTGTTGTTGACAATGTAGGTGTCGATATCGTTGACCTCGGGCGTGACGATGTAGCCGTTGAGCATTTCGGCGCACTTTTTGCGGGCGAGCGGCACGATGGGGGTGTGGTCGGCAACGCCGCCGCCGATGATGATCTTCTGCGGGGCATAGCACAGCGTGTAGGTCATGAGTGCCTGTGCCAGATAGCCCGCGAGCAGATCCATGGCCTCCGGGTCATCGGCTATGTCTCCGGCGCTCTTGCCATCCCAGCGCTTTTTAACGCCGGGGCCGGCAATGAGGCCCTCTAGGCAGTTGTCGTGGAAGGGGCAGGCGCTGTGCTCGCCAATGGTGTCGCGCGGGTCGCGCGTGACCAGGATGTGGCCAGCCTCGGGATGCATCATGCCGTGCACGAGCTTACCGCCCGAGAGCACGCCGGCGCCCACGCCGGTGCCGATGGTCAGATACACAACGTCAGTGAGGCCCTGGGCGCAACCAAAGGTGACCTCGCCCAGGCAGGCGACGTTGACGTCGGTGTCGTAGCCGCAGGGGATATTGAGCTCGTTTTGGATGGTGCCCAGCAGGTCGAAGTAGCGCCATGCCGTTTTGGGCGTCTCCAGGATCTTGCCGTATTGGGGCGAGGCAGGGTTGACTGCGGTGGGTCCAAAGGCGCCGATGCCCAGCGCGGCGATGCCCTTGTTCGCAAACCATGCATTGACGGCCTCAACGGTCTCCTGCGGGGTCGTGGTCGCGATCTGCTCACGCTCCAGGACCGTACCGTCTGCATAGCCCGTGGCGCAGACCATCTTGGTGCCGCCGGCCTCGAGCGCTCCGATAAGCTGCTGTTCTGCCATAGTATTCCTCTCTCTGGGACGAGTTGCTCCGTGACTAAAATATAGGGCTCTAAACCATTTAAGAAAGCGCTATAAAAAGAAGAAGCCTCGCAACGTGGCGGGCGGTGCGGGGCTTCTTTGGTTGCTTTAGTTGCCGGGCCGTCCTTACCCGCGCGGCTTGATTTTATCACGTAGCGACTTGAGGTTCTCCAGTGCCGCGTTAAGCGTCTCATCCCGCTTGGCAAAGTGGAAACGAATCAGATGGTTGACGGGCTCGCGGAAGAAGCTCGAGCCGGGCACGGCGCCCACGCCCACCTTGGATGCGAGGTCCTCGCAGAATTCGAGGTCGCTGTCATAGCCAAACTCAGAGATGTCCATCATGACGTAGTAGGCGCCCTGCGGCACGTTATGCTCAAGACCGATGCTATCGAGCCCCTGGCAGAACAAGTCGCGTTTGGCGGTGTAGAGGTCGAGGACCTCATCGTAATAGCTGTCGTCGAAGTTGAGGGCGGTGACAACGGCTTCCTGCAGGGGAGCGGCGGCACCCACGGTGAGAAAGTCGTGGACCTTCTTGATACGCTCGGTGATCTGGGCCGGGGCGATGGTGTAGCCCAGGCGCCAACCGGTGATGGAGTACGTCTTAGACAGCGAGCTGCAGCTGATGGTTCGCTCGAACATGCCGGGCAGCGTGGCCATATAGACGTGCTCGTGGGGCGCGTAGACGATGTGCTCGTATACCTCGTCGGTAATGCAGTAGGCGTCGTACTTTTTGCAGAGGTCGGCGATGAAGGTGAGCTCCTCGCGCGTAAAGACCTTGCCGCAAGGGTTGGAAGGGTTGCACAGGACGATGGCCTTGGGGTCGTTGTCGCGGAAGGCTGCCTCGAGCGTCTCGCGGTCAAAGTCGAACGTGGGCGGGTTGAGCGGCACATAGATGGGCTCGGCACCCGAGAGAATGGTGTCAGCGCCGTAGTTCTCGTAGAACGGCGAGAAGATGACGACCTTGTCTCCGGGGTTCGTAACCGTCATCATGGCGGCCATCATGGCCTCGGTGGAGCCGCAGGTGACCACGATATTCTGGTTGGGGTCGATCGGCATGCCCATAAAGTGCTCCTGTTTGGCGGCGAGCGCCTCGCGCATGGCCTGGGAGCCCCAGGTAATGGAGTACTGGTGGTAGAGCGGCTTGGGGTCGGCGGCGATGGTGCTCAGGCTGTTGAGCAGCTGCGCCGGAGGATCGAAGTCGGGGAAGCCCTGCGACAGGTTGACGGCATCGTACTTATTGGAGATGCGTGTCATGCGGCGGATGACCGAATCGGTAAATGTTGCCGTGCGGTTGGAGAGTTCTTTCATGCCGGTCCTTTCGAGGATTTGCAGTGGGGCAAGTTTACTCCTATGGAACCGGTGGGAATTGCTCGAAACGCGCTCGAAAAACTCTTTTCAAAATTCTTGAAAATTGGGGCTTGCATCGCGTGGCGTTCCTTGCAATAATAGTCGAGCGCGAAGCGCACAGGACACGGTGGGTGTAGCTCAGTTGGCTAGAGCGACGGGTTGTGGTCCCGTAGGTCGAGGGTTCGAGTCCCTTTACCCACCCCAGTTCTTGCTTCGTGTTGATATCGGGTCGTTAGCTCAGTTGGTAGAGCAGGGGACTCTTAATCCCAAGGTCCAGGGTTCGACCCCCTGACGGCCCACCAAAGAACACGCAGGTCAGCGCTTCGGCGCTGACCTTTTTTGTTTACCGAAGAGTCGAATCATAACCGTCCGTTACCGTTCGCGTTTTACGCCCCCTGCCGTTTATGCGCGGCAGGGGGCGTTTTATGCATTTTGCAGGTAGTGGACCTAGAAAATGCAATTTAGAGCGTCTCGGCGCTGCGACCGGTGACATTAAAACCGCCGTCCGCGCCGCCGCCCTCGACGATCTGCAGGGCGCGCCCGACCTGCCTGGCGGCCTTCTCGCGCTCCGCGAGGCCCGGCTTTATGTAATGACGGTAATCTGTCCCCAGGTCCGTATGACCGTGCAGATCCATGATGCTCAGCGGGTCGACCTCGGTCGCCGCCATGATGGTCTCGGACGTGTGGCGCAGGGCCTTGGGCGGGATATACCGCAGGTCATGGCGTGCGCACATGCGCCGCCAGGCGCGCACGAGGTTGTCGCCACGCATATTGACGATGCGCTGCCCGCTCCACTCGCGCACCTGCTCCGTAACCGAAGTGCCGCCCTCGACGGTTATGCTCGGGCGCAACTCGTCCATGATCTGGTGCAGGCGCTCGCGGCCCGCCAATAAAACCGGCACGGTGCGCACGGAATGGGCGTTCTTGGTCTCCTTCACGCCGTCCTCGTCCGTGTACGCGCGGCAGACCTCGATGTATTCCGAGACGGTCGGCTGGCCCGTGGCAAAGTCGTAGGTCGTCGTGACCTTGAGGTCGCACGGGCGCACCGCCAGCGCCTCCTCCTTGCGCAGACCGCTCAGGCCCAGGATGAGGTAGGCGTTCATGACCAGGTCCGCGCGGTCGTCGCTGGCGGCGAGCCTGCGCAGCGCCTCGGCAGCCTCGGGGATGCTCCACGGCTCAACGGGCGCCTGCTTCGCCTTGGGCGCGATCACGCGACGGCGGAAGGGCTCCACCGTTACCCAGCCGTCGTCGAAGGCTCGGCGCATGACGGCGCGCAGGGTGGTCTTGGTCTTTGCCGGCGCGCCCGAGCGCTCGATACAGCTTCGCATCATGTCGTGGGTTATCTCGGAGATGTCGATGCTCCCCAGGACGGGGGAGATGTAGTTGCACATCTGCCCATCGTACTCGCGCAGGCTTGCCTTTGAGCGCGGCTTGCCGCGGTTGCTGGGGGAGTCGCGGAAAACTCCCCAGTAGTACATGTCGAGCGTCACGCCCGCGTGCGCCGCCTGGGACACGCCTAGCTCCTGCGCGAGCTGGGCGATGGCGATATCGGCCTCGGTCTCGGTGCCGTGGACGGTGCGCGACACGCGGCGCACGTGGCCGTCCGCGCGGAAGCCCGCCTGCACGCGGATCACCCACTTGCCGGGCGCGACCTCGCGCTTGGAGCCGAGTTTTGACCTTGAAGTATCGTTGGTTGCCATATAATGGTCCTGCCTTTCCCTTTTTGCCGGAGGGCATATGCCCCGTGCGGATCCGCCAAGATTGCCGCACGGGGCTTCTTTGTTTGCGTTGAGGCCGGCTACGCGACTGCGCGGCGCTTGGGCCTGCCCGAGCGGGGCG
>CABVAS010000161.1 GCA_902496375.1 uncultured Collinsella sp. | reverse complement strand
AGATCTTCTACACCAGCCCCAGCCGCTGCGCCGTGGCCGATTCCTGCGCCATCTCCATCGACCGTCGCATGACCGCCGGCGAGACCTGGGAGTCCTGCCTGGACGAGATCCGTAACCTGCCGGCCGCCAAGAAGTACGGCGACGACGTGAAGGTCTCCATGTACATGTACGACCGTCCGTCCTGGACCGGCGAGGTCTACGAGACCGAGGCTTACTTCCCCACGTGGATCAACAAGGAGACCGCTCCGCACGTCAAGGCCTTCGTCGACGCCCACAAGGCCATGTTCGGTGACGAGCGTATCGGCTGCGAGCCCAGCATGGACAAGCGCACCGGTCGCCCGCTGTGCGACAAGTGGACCTTCTCCACGAACTGCGTTTCCATCCAGGGCCGCTACGGCATCCCCTGCGTGGGCTTTGGCCCGGGTGCCGAGTCTCAGGCTCACGCTCCCAACGAGGTCACCTACAAGGACGACCTGGTCACCGCTGCCGCCATGTACGTGGCTGCCCTGAACCTCTACGATCCGAGCCAGGCCGATGGCGACGCCACCGTGTTCCGCGCCGGTCTGACCAACAACAAGATCGACTAGTCCCATTCCTCGATTTTGTTGAGCCGGGGGCCGCTCGTGTCCCCGGCGCCTCCTGTTGACTTGGGGCCCGCGGTCGTTATCTCCCATGCTTCCTCAACGGTAGCGGGTCCTCGTCATAGCGCTCTGCATGTTCTAGCCACACGCGCATGCCGGAGCACGTCTACTCATTGCGATCGTTTCACCTTTAGAAAGGACATTTCCATGGACGCCAAGTTTACCGAGCTCGTCGAGCAGCTGAACGGCCTCGATTTTAAGGGTATGTACGGCAGCGACTTCCTGCACACCTGGGATAAGACCACCGATGAGCTCAAGGCTCTCTACATCGTTGCCGACGCCCTGCGCGAGCTGCGCGAGAACAACGTTTCGTCCAAGATCTTCGACTCGGGCTTGGCCGTCTCCCTGTTCCGCGACAACTCCACCCGTACTCGCTTCTCTTTCTCTAAGGCCGCCAACCTGCTCGGCCTTGAGCTGCAGGACCTGGACGAGAAGAAGTCCCAGATCGCTCACGGCGAGACCGTCCGCGAGACCGCTACCATGATCTCCTTCATGGCCGACGTCATCGGCATCCGCGACGATATGTACATCGGCAAGGGCGACGCCTACATGGCCGAGGTCTCCGAGTCCGTGCAGCAGGCCTACGAGGACGGCGTTCTGGATCACCGCCCCACGCTCATCTCCCTGCAGTCCGATTCCGACCACCCCACGCAGTCCTCTGCCGACATGCTCTACCTCATCAACGAGTTTGGCGGCCTTGAGAACCTCAAGGGCAAGAAGGTTGCCGTCACCTGGGCCTATTCGCCCTCTTACGGCAAGCCGCTGTCCTGCCCGCAGTCGCTGATCAGCCTGCTGCCCCGCTTTGGCATGGACGTCACGCTGGCCCACCCCGAGGGCTACGACCTCATGCCCGAGGTCGTCGAGCGCGCCAAGGGCTATGCCGCCGAGTCCGGCACCACCTTTAAGCAGGTCAACACCATGGCCGAGGCCTTCGAGGGCGCCGACATCGTGATCCCCAAGAGCTGGGCTCCGTTTGCCGCCATGGAGAAGCGTACCAACCTGTACGCCGAGGGCGACGACGCCGGCATCGCAGCGCTCGAGAAGGAGCTGCTCGCCCAGAACGCTACCCATCAGGACTGGTGCTCCACGACCGAGCTCATGGAGAAGACTGCCAACGGCCAGGACACCATCTTTATGCACCCGCTGCCCGCCGACATCTCCGGTGTTTCCTGCGAGCACGGCGAGGTTAACGCCGACGTCTTCGACATGCACCGCGTGGGCATGTACAAGGAGGCCAGCTACAAGCCGTATGCCATCGCAGCCATGATGTTCCTGCAGAAGGTTGCTGATCCCGCCGCTACCCTCAAGGCCCTCGACGAGCGCAACACCGCCCGCTGGTTCCAGGCCTAAAGCTGGGCTGAGGTAAGCCATGTAAAGGGGGCGCTCTGCCAACTGGCGGGGTGCCCCTATTTTGCATCGCGGGCGTGCGGGATAAGCGCTTTCGATGTGGATGCCCGCGGCGCGAGTTATGGGTACGATGGTTTCAGGGGAGGTATCACCATGAAACTTGGATGCGTCATTATGGCTTCGGGCGAGGGCAAGCGGTTTGGCTCCAACAAGATGCTCGCCGATATCTATGGCGAGCCGCTGATTGCCCGGACCATCGATTCGGTTCCCCGGGGCTTTGACGTTGTGGTTTCGACGCGTTGGCCCGAGGTCGCCCAGATTTGCGAGGACAAGCATTGCCCGTGCGTGCTGCACGATGGCGAGCTGCGCAGCGAAAGCGTCCGTGCGGGCCTTTCGTGGGGAGTCGAACGCAACTGGAAAGGTTGCCTCTTTTTACCGGGCGACCAGCCGCTCGTGAGTTCGGATTCTTTTGAGGCTATGGTTCGTGCATTTGACGAGCGTGGCCGCAAACATCCGGTGCGTCTTGCGTGTAACGGTGAGCCTTCGAGCCCGGTGCTCTTTCCGGCGGAACTGTTCGATGCACTTATGTGTCTTGAGGGCAAGGACGGCGGGGGCTCGATTCTCAAAGGTCGCACCGACGTGGTGCTGGTCGAGGCGCGTGCCTACGAGCTGTGGGACGTCGATACCGTCAAGGGACAGCGACGCATAACGGAGCATATTGCCGCCTGCTCGTATTTTGATCGCGTGGCCAACTGTATTAATCAATAAGGAGCAACATGATCATCATCAAAAACGGCGCGCTCGTGACGCCCCAGGGGCTTCGCCGCGCCGATCTTGCCATGGAGGGCGACAAGATTGTGCGGATTGCCGCGGCGATTGAGCCGGCCGAGGGCGATACTGTTGAGGATGCCGTGGGCTGTTGGGTGTTCCCCGGCTTTATCGACGGCCACACGCACATGCAGTGCTGGACTGGCATGGATTGGACAGCCGATAGCTTTGAAACCGGCACGCGTGCGGCTGCTTGCGGCGGTACGACGACCATCGTGGACTACGCGACGGCCGATCGCGGCGTGACCATGCCCGACGCCCTTGCCGAGTGGCATCGCCGTGCCGACGGAACCTGCACGGCCAACTACGCCTTTCATATGGCACTCGCCGAGTGGAATGAGCGCAACCGCGCCGATCTTTCGGCTATGCGCGAGGCGGGCGTATCGTCGTTTAAGACCTACTTTGCCTACGATCATTTGCGCCTGGACGATGCCGAGACGCTCGAGGTGCTCGAGGAGCTCAAGCGTATTGGCGGCATACTGTGCGTGCATTGCGAGAACGGTACGCTGGTGAATGAGCTGCAGAAGCGCGTGTACGAGCAGGGGATTCATGGGCCCGAGGGGCATGCGCTCAGCCGTCCGGACGCGTGCGAGGGTGAGGCCGTGAGCCGCCTGCTGTATCTGGCGCACCTGGCCGGGGACGCTCCGGTCAACGTGGTGCACCTTTCGACCAAGCTGGGGCTCGAGGCCATCCGTGCTGCCAAAGCGCGCGGGCAGAAGAATATCTATGTCGAGACCTGCCCCCAGTATCTGATGCTCGACGACACCTGTTATCTGGAGCAGGGCGAGGACGGCTTTGCGGGCGCCAAGTATGTGATGAGCCCGCCGCTGCGCCATGCCGGTGACCGTGCCGCGCTGCGCGAGGCGCTTGTGGCCGGCGAGATCGATACTATCGCCACTGACCACTGCAGCTTTAACCTGCACGGGCAAAAGGACCACGGGCGCGACGATTTCCGCGCGATTCCCAACGGCGGGCCCGGCGTGGAGCATCGTCCCGTCGCGATTGCCACGAGCTTTGAGGGACAGCTGGGCCCCGAGGACCTTTGCCGCCTGATGAGCGAGAGCCCGGCGCGCGTGTTTGGCATGTACCCGCGCAAGGGCTGTCTTGCCGAGGGCTCCGATGCCGATGTGTGCGTGTGGGATCCCCAGGCGCGCTGGACCATTCGCGCGGCGACACAGCATCAGGCCGTGGACTACACGCCGCTCGAGGGTTTTGAGGCACATGGCCGCGCCAAGGCCGTGTTTGTGAACGGCGTGCTGGCGGCACGCGACGGCGAGCCCACCGGAGCCCAACCCGGCCGCTACGTCCCCCGCTAACAGGAAGATCACCGGATTCCCCTCCGCAGTTGCGGTGAAATACGGACTGTTTGGGGGTGCGGACAGAAAGTTGGACCGCGGGGCGGTCCGGACTGGAGGTTCGCATGTACAGCAGGGAGAAGGTCGAGCTCTTCCTCCTGGCGACG
>CABVAS010000160.1 GCA_902496375.1 uncultured Collinsella sp. | reverse complement strand
CCGCAATCAATCGTCGCGACGGAGCCAGCACAAGCGGGAACTCCTTCGGAAGTTGCGGTGAAATGCGGATTAATTGAGCCTTTAGGCTGGCAAAACAGTCCTTATTTCACCGCAACTGAAACAGGGGCGCTCTCCAAGAGAGCACCCCTGCCAGGTTTCCATAGTACTGGCGAAGCAGTCCTTGAGATCCGTCTTGCCTTAGGCCAGGAACTCCTTGGTGGTCGTCACGATGTTGGCGGCGTCCAGGCCGTACTTGTGCAGGAGCTCGGCACCCGGGCCGGACTCGCCGAATGTGTCGTTGACGCCGATCTTCTTGAGCGGCGTCGGGCACTGCTCGCACAGGACGTCGGCAACGGCGCTGCCCAGGCCACCGATCACGGAGTGCTCCTCGACGGTCACGACGTGGCCGGTCTTGGTGGCGCTCTTGACGATCAGGTCGGAGTCGATGGGCTTAATGGTGTGCATGTTGATGACCTCGGCGTCGATACCCTCGGCAGCAAGCTGCTCGGCAGCCTCGAGGGCCTCGCCGACCATCAGGCCGCAGGCAATGATGGTAACGTCGGCGCCCTCGCGCATGATGATGCCCTTGCCCAGTTCAAACTTGTAGGTCTCGGGGTCATTAATGACCGGCGAGGCCAGACGGGCAAAGCGCATGTACACAGGGCCGTCGCACTCGTAGGCGGCGCGCGTCACGGCGCGGGCCTCTACGTCGTCAGCGGGAACGATCACGGTCATGCCGGGGATAACGCGCATAAGGGCGATATCCTCGCAGCACTGATGCGTGGCGCCATCCTCGCCCACCGAGATACCGGCGTGTGTGGCACCGATCTTGACGTTGAGGTGCGGGTAACCGATGGAATTGCGGACCTGCTCAAAGGCGCGGCCGGCGGCAAACATGGCAAAGGTGCTCGCGAAGGCAACGCGGCCGGTGGTCGCGATACCGGCGGCAACACCCATCAGGTTGCTCTCGGCAATGCCCACATCGAAGAAGCGGTCGGGGCAGGCTGCCTTGAACTTACCGGTCTGCGTGGCGGCGGCCAGGTCGGCGTCGAGGACCACAAAGTCATCGTGCTCGTTGGCGAGCTCGACGAGGGCCTCGCCGTAGCTTACGCGCGTGGCGATTTTCTTGACATCTGCCATCCTAGAGCTCCTCTCCGGCGGCCGTGAGCTCTGCCATGGCCTGCTCAAACTGTTCATCGTTGGGGGCCTTACCGTGCCAACCCACCTGGTTCTCCATAAAGGAGACGCCCTTGCCCTTTGTGGTCTCGGCGATAATGGCGGTCGGCTGACCCTTGGTGGCGCGGGCCTCGGCAAAGGCAGCGCGGATCTGGTCGAAGTCGTTGCCGTCGGCAAGCTCCACCACATGGAACTTAAAGGCGCGGAACTTGTCTGCCAGCGGCATGGGGTCGTTGACCTCCTCGACGGGGCCATCGATCTGCAGACCGTTGTGGTCGACGATCACGCAGAGGTTGTCGAGCTGCTGGTTGCCGGCAAACATGGCGGCCTCCCAGACCTGGCCTTCCTCGCTCTCGCCATCGCCCAGCAGGGCGTACGTGCGGTAAGTATCGCCCCAGTGCTTAGCGGCAACGGCCATGCCCACGGCGGCGGAGATGCCCTGGCCGAGCGAGCCGGTAGACATGTCGACGCCCGGGGTGTCGTTCATGTTGGGGTGACCCTGCAGGTGGCTGCCGATATGGCGCAGCGTCTCGAGGTCCTCCTTGGGGAAGAACCCGCGCTCGGCGAGCACGGCGTACAGGCCCGGAGCGCAATGGCCCTTGGAGAGCACAAAGCGGTCGCGATCGGCCTTGCGGGGATCGGCCGGGTCGACGTTCATTTCCTCAAAGTACAAATAGGTCATGATGTCGGCAGCGCCGAGCGAACCGCCCGGATGGCCAGACTTGGCAGCGTGCACGCCGGTGACGATGCCCTTCCTTACCTCGTTGGCAACCTTTTTGAGCTCTTCGTCGCTCATTGTGCCTTCCTTTCATCCTCTTAAGACAAGATGCGCACGGCACCGAAGGTAATCCCAACACAGCCGCAATGCACGTACGTCATTCATTATGCTGGAAACCGATGGCTTTACCAGAGTTTTTATCATTATTTGAACAATTTAGCAGGCAGAACCGCTGATGAAACGGTTTATCAATGTGAACGTCTTTTGGATGGAACGCGATCGACCCTACGCGCTAATGTCCTTGAATCCCTCGCCGAAGGCTTCCGTAACGTCGGCAACCGTCACGATGGCATGAGGATCGCGCTCGCGCACGATCGTCTTGAGGGTATTGAGCTCTCGACGGCTCACGATGACCATAATCACTGGCTTCTCGGCACCCGAATACATGCCAGTCGCCTTAAACTTGGTACAACCACGACCCAGGCCATACATGATATCGGCAGCGATATCAGGGAACTTGTCCGAGATGATGAGTACCATACGGCGTTTGTTGCCACCATCGACCACGGCATCGATCACGTAGCCGCTAATGACCATCGAAAGGCCTGCATACAGTGCGTTTTCGATTGAAAAGACCGGAGCCGATAGCGCGCATACGGCAACATCGATCGCCATGACGGTCGAGCCCACCGGCAGCGAGGTGTTACGCGAGATGATTTGGCCAATCGTGTCCGAGCCGCCGGTGTTGGCGCCGGCGCGCAACACCATGCCGTAACCGATGCCCGTAATAATGCCGCCCCACATGGCAGGGAGCATCAGGTCCGCATCCGCCAGAGGTGCTACAAACGGGGCGAACAGATCGGTAAAGAAGCCCAGCAGCACAAAGCCCGTCGCGGTCTGCACCACGTAGAACATGCCGCCCTCGCGCATAACGACCAACAACAGCAAGGCGTTCATCACGATCGTCTGAATACCAACGGGAAGCGATAGGCCGCGCGCCGCGCCGACCGCCTGGATAATGGTGGCAAGGCCCGTAACGCCACCGGCGGCAAGACCGTTGGGAATCAAAAACAAGTCGGTCGCGATGGCGGCCAAGGCACACCCCAACATGATCTGGGGCAGGTCGTGAAAGAAGTTCATCGAAAGAATGCGCTTGATGTCCAGACGATATGCCATGCTGCCTCCCTCAAAAAAGCGCACCCAAACGGATGCGCTTTGAACTTCTTCTTGTATTCGATTCTACCGATCCGCCGGACAAAAACCACCCCTGCGCAGGGTTTATTCTGGATACAAACCCGTCCAACCGTTGGGCTTGGCATCGGCTTGAAGCCACCCGATGTTTTAGACCTCCGAGCCTTCTGCATCGGCGTTGCCGGTAGCCCAGCGATGGTAGCCAATAACAAACGGGTCCAGGTCGCCATCGTCAAGGACGGCCTCGACATTGCTGGTCTCCACGCCCGTGCGTAAGTCCTTGACCATCTGGTACGGGTAGAGCACGTAGCTGCGAATCTGGTTGCCAAAACCAATCGTGGTCTTGGGTCCGCGGATCTCATCGAGCGCCTCGGCGCGCTTCTCGAGCTCAATCTCGTACAGGCGAGCCTTGAGGATCTGCATGCACGCGGCCTTGTTCTGAATCTGGCTGCGCTCGTTTTGGCAGGTGACCACAATGCCGCTGGGAAAATGCGTCACGCGCACGGCGGAGTCGGTGGTGTTGACGCCCTGACCGCCCGGGCCGCTCGCGTGGTACACGTCCACGCGGATGTCATCGGGACTGATCTCGATGTCGATATCATCGGGTAGCACGGGGATGACCTCGACGCCGGCAAACGTGGTCTGGCGGCGCTTCTTGTCGTCGGTGGGGCTAATGCGAACCAAGCGGTGGACGCCGGCCTCGGCGCGCAGCATGCCAAATGCGTCCTTGCCCTCGACGGTAAAGGTCGCACGGTCAATGCCGATGACCTCGGCCGCGGGACAGTCGTTGATGGTGACCTTCCAGCCGCGACGCTGGCAGTACTTCATGTACATCTTAAAGAGCATGAAGGTCCAGTCCTGGGCCTCCAGACCACCCTGTCCGGGCTTGATGGTCACAATGGCATCGCCGTGATCGAACTCACCGGTAAACCAGCTCGAAAGCTCAAGCTCATCGATGGCACGGGCCAGGCGCTCAGCCGTGGCTGCAGCCTCCTCGCGAAGGGCGGCGGCGTCGGGGTCATCCCCCATCTCCTCGGCAAGCTCCAGCGCGGCGCGGGCATCGGAAAGCTCGCCGCGCGCGGTGTCCACGGCAGCGATATCTTCCTTGGTGCGCGCGATCTCCTCCATGGTGGCACGGGCGGCGTCGGCGTCATCCCAAAAGCCAGGGGCAACACTTTTGGCCTCGAGCTCGAACACGCGGGTACGCTTCTCGTCCAGGTGGAGATACGACTCGACCTCACCGAGCC
>CABVAS010000159.1 GCA_902496375.1 uncultured Collinsella sp. | reverse complement strand
GAGCTCGAGGTGCCGGGGGAGTGTGTGGGCCGTGCACTTTCGGATGCTACGCGTATGAGTGCCGAGTACGAGCCGCCGGCAATGTTGGGTGATCGTGCCAAGCTCGTAGGTCGCGTGCCGGCATCCGAGGTGCAGGACTATGCGCTGGAGGTGGCCGCCTACACGAGCGGCCGCGGTCATCTGTACCTGGAGTTTGCCGGCTACGCGCCCTGCCATGATGCCGAGCGCGTGATCGAGGAGGCCGCCTACGAACCCGAGGCAGATCTGCCCAACACGCCCGACTCGGTCTTTTGCTCTCACGGCGCCGGCTACACCGTCAAGTGGTACGACGTCCCCGCCGCGGCGCACGTGCGTATCGATCCCGCCACCTTCCGCCCCTGGCGAGCGGCAGATGCGGAGTTCTTCGGCCGCATGTGACAAAGGGACAGTCCCTTTGTCACATTCAGTTGGTATAACTCGGTATAAGTTGGTATAACTGTAGATAGCGTTTGCCAATCCGAGGAGGCCGACATGAATCCAAATCCCTTTAAGCCAACGGCTGGCAAGCGGCCTCCGATACTCATCGGCCGAGAGTCGGTCATCGAAGATTTCGAGGAAGGGCTCGATAACGGCGCCGGTGCGCCGGGCAGGCTCATGGTCATTACAGGAAACCGCGGCTGTGGCAAAACGGTTCTCTTGCGGGAGCTGCAGCGTTTAGCTAGTGAGCGCGGATGGGTGGTTGTCTCCGATTCCGCTTCGCTCGGGTTGTGCGACCGCCTGGCAGATGCGCTTCGCTCAAATAAACCTGTCGTGACGTCTATGGAATTCGGTCCATCATTCGGACGTATGTCGGTCGAGGCGGCGCGTGCAAAGGGTGAAACGCTGCGTGGGCTGGTCAACGAGCGCCTCAAAAAGCTTGAGCCGGGAAAAGGCGTTCTGTTTGCCATCGACGAGGCGCAGTCGGCATCTATCGAGGAGCTGGCCGCTCTTGCCGTTCTTTACCAGCAGGTGCTGGGAGACCAAGATGCCACGGGCCTGCCCGATAGCGAGCAACGCGGTCTTGCCTTGGTGTTTGCCGGCCTGCCTAGTATGGTGGACGACTTGCTCGAAGAGCCGAGCGTAACGTTTTTACGCCGGGCTCAGCAGCGCACGCTGGGGGCGATTTCTTTACCCAAGGTACGTGATTCATATATCCAGACGGTCGAGGACGCTGGTCTTAACGTTGATGCGGAGACGGCTGACCTTGCGGCACGCAAGAGTATGGGTCATCCCTATATGGTCCAGCTGGTGGGCTATTACATGTGGCGGTCTGCTGCCCGGCGTGACTCACAGGCCATTGAAGAACCCGACATTGAGGCCGGTTATGCAGATGCCATCTCCGAGTTCTACGAAGCGGTTGACGCGCCGCTGTATTACGGGCTGCGCAGCCCGCAGCGCCTGTTTATCGAGGCGATGGCGGTCGACGAGGGCAAGCCGACGCGCATGGCGGATATCATCGAGCGCTGCGACCGAACCCAGAGCTGGGCGAGCAAGTATCGCGCAAGCTTGATTCGCGAACGCGTCATCGAGGCTGCCGGGTACGGCCTCGTCCGCTTTACCGTGCCCATGCTGGGCGAGTACATTCGCGATCGCGTTCTATGGCACGAATAGGGGGGTAAAGATGACAGAACAAAAGATGGGTCCACAGACAATTGAGGTGCGTGGCGCACGCGTCCATAACCTCAAAGATATCGATATCGATATTCCGCTGGGAAAGCTCGTGGGTATTGCCGGTGTATCGGGCTCGGGCAAGAGCTCGCTGGCGCTGGGCGTTCTTTATGCCGAGGGCTCGCGCCGTTACCTGGAGGCGCTCAGCACCTATACCCGCCGTCGCCTGACGCAGGCTGAGCATGCACAGGTGGACGAGGTGCTGCATGTGCCGGCGGCGCTCGCGTTGCATCAGCGCCCCAGCGTTCCGGGCGTACGCTCGACCTTTGGCACCATGACCGAGCTCAACAACAGCTTGCGCCTGCTCTTTAGCCGTTGCGCCCATCACGTGTGTCCGCACTGCGGAGCGCGCGTGGAGCCGAGCCTCAATGTAGCGGCGGGCCTGTCACTTATGTGTCCGTCATGCGGCCGCGAGTTCTATGCGCCGAGCGCCGAGGACCTTGCCTTTAACAGCGGCGGCGCGTGTCCGACCTGCGGCGGCACCGGCGTGATGCGCGAGGTGGACGAGGCGAGCTTGGTGCCCGATGAGACCAAGACCATCAACGAAGGCGCGGTGCTTCCCTGGGGTACGCTCATGTGGGATCTGATGAAGCAGGTCGCCGGCGAAATGGGTGTGCGTACCGACGTGCCGTTTAACCAGCTCACGGCGCATGAGCGCGATATCGTGTTCCATGGTCCTGCCGTCAAAAAGCACATCCTTTACGTGCCCAAAAACGGCGAGGGCGCCACACCGCTCGACTTTACCTACTACAACGCCGTCTATACCGTCGAAAATGCGCTTGCCAAGGTCAAGGACGACAAGGGCCTCAAACGTGTTGCGCGCTTTTTGCGCGAGGGGCCGTGCCGTGATTGCGGCGGCACGCGGCTTTCCGAGGCGGCGCGTCAGCCACAAGTGCGCGGTATCAATTTGGCGCAGGCTGGAGCTATGACGCTGGGCGAGGCGATTGAGTGGGTGCGCGGCGTGCCCGCGTCGTTGCCGGGTGAGATGCGTCCCATGGCATCGGACATCTGCGATTCGTTCTTGAGTACGGCTCGTCGTCTGGTCGACCTGGGGCTCGACTACCTTTCACTCGACCGCGCCGGTGCCACGCTCTCCACGGGCGAGCGTCAGCGCGTGCAGCTCGCCCGCGTGGTGCGTAACCGATCGACGGGCGTGCTCTATGTGCTGGACGAGCCCTCGATTGGCTTGCATCCTGCCAATGTCGACGGCCTGGTAGGCGTGATGCGCGATTTGGTGGATGACGGCAACACCGTGGTCGTTGTCGACCACGACACGCGCGTACTGGCGGAAGCCGACTATCTGGTCGAGATGGGCCCCGTTGCCGGAGCAGGCGGCGGCAATGTGATCGCCGCGGGCGCGGTAGGCGAGGTCGAAGAATCGCAGGGCAGCCGCATCGCCCCATTTTTGCGCTCGGAGCCTGAGCGCTTGCGTCCGCAGGTGCCTGACGACGAAATGTTCGACCAGGGCCATATCCGCATGGCGACCGATGCCATCCATACCGTCAAACCGCTCGAAGTCGATATACCGCGCGGTCGCCTTGTCGCGGTGACGGGCGTTTCGGGTTCGGGTAAGACGACGTTGGTGCTCGAGACACTCATCCCGGCACTTAAGGCGCAGGCAGCCAGCGAGCGCCTGCCAAAACACGTGCGTTGGGTCGATGCCGAGGGCATTGCACGTGCCAACCTGATAGACGCCACGCCCATCGGTGCCAACGTGCGTTCGACGGTGGCGACTTATGCCGACATCCATGATGAGTTGCGCCGCGCCTTCGCCCGCACGCCAGAGGCCAAGGCAGCTGGCTACAAGGCAGGTGCCTTTAGCTACAACACTGGCACTCTGCGCTGCCCTACGTGCGATGGCACGGGATCGATATCGCTCGACGTGCAGTTTTTGCCCGACGTCGAGATCGTCTGCCCGGCATGTCGCGGCTCACGTTATGCAGACGCGGCTTCGCATATCCATCGCGAGGGCAAGGACGGGAGTCTGCTTACGTTGCCGCAGCTCATGGACATGAGTGTGGACGAGGCCATCGACGCCACACTGGGACTCAAGAAAGTCCAGGCGCGCTTGCAGACCTTGCACGACCTGGGCTTGGGTTATCTCACGCTCGGTGAGCCCACGCCGGCGCTTTCGGGCGGCGAGGCGCAGCGTCTTAAGCTTGCGAGCGAGATGGGACGCGTGCAGGACGATGCCGTATTCGTGTTCGACGAGCCTACGATCGGCCTGCATCCGCTCGATGTTCAGGTGTTGCTGAGTGTGTTTGACGGCCTCGTCGCCAAGGGCGCCACAGTTGTCGTGATCGAACACGACCTCGACCTTATCCGCAACGCCGACTATGTGATCGACATGGGCCCGGGCGGCGGTGACGCGGGCGGGCAAATCGTCTGCGCCGGCACGCCGGGCGACATCGTGGCCTGCCCCGCAAGCATCACCGGCCGCTACCTATAACCGAATGTGACAAAGGGACAGTTCCTTTGTCACATTCCCGGAAAGCCTGTTTGGCGCAGGGCCTCGTAGAGGACGATGGCGGCGCTGTTGGAGAGGTTGAGAGCGCTGATGCGGTAGTCGTCCGGGTCGACGAAGTTGCCGCAGATATCCTGTCGAAGGATGGCTTCGTGGCTGTCCTCGGTATGCCCGAGCGACTCCTCGTGGGCTTCCCAGGCGTCGAATCTATAGAT
>CABVAS010000158.1 GCA_902496375.1 uncultured Collinsella sp. | reverse complement strand
GCGGCCCTGCACGGCGACTGCGATGCTGCACTGCCCGGTCGTATTGAGGAACTCTGCGCCCGCCACGGCCTCAAGACCCGCTGCGAGCTTTCCGCCGATGCCGTCTTTGCCGAGGCGCTCCACGACAAGAAGCGCGCGGGCGACACCATCGACCTGGTGATTCCGCACGGCATTGGCCGCTGCAGCATCGACCGCACGCCGCTTTCCACTTTCCACGAACTCATTGCCGAGGGCCTCGGCCAGAAGGGAGACGCATCCGCATGCTAGCCCGCATCACCCCGTCCCCGCTTAAGGGCACCGTTCCCGCCATCGCGTCCAAGTCGATGGCGCACCGTCTCATCATCTGCGCTGCCCTTGCCAACGGCGAGACGCACGTCACCTGCAACACCACCTGCGCCGACATCGAGGCCACGGTGCGTTGCCTTACGGCACTCGGCGCCCGCATCGAGATCGTCGAGGACGGCTTCCAGGTCCACCCTACCATGAAGAGTGTTGAGTTTGGCCTGCTCAAGGCCCTTGCCGGCGGCACGCTTGACTGCGGCGAAAGCGGCTCCACGCTGCGCTTTATGCTGCCCGTCGCCTGCGCGCTGGGTGCGGATGCCACCTTCGTGGGCCAGGGCCGCCTGGGCGCCCGCCCGCTCTCGCCGCTCTCGGACGAGATCATCGCCGCCGGCTGCGACCTACAGGGTCTGGGCGGTTTTCCGCTCAAGACGAGCGGACGCATGCGCCCGGGCACCTTTGTGCTGCCGGGCAACGTAAGCTCGCAGTATATCTCCGGCCTGCTGCTGGCAGCCCCGTTGCTCGCCCAGCCCTCCTGCGTGCAGGTAACGGGCCTCATCGAGAGCCGCCCCTACATCAACCTGACGATCCAGGCCATGAAGGCCTTTGGCGTCGAGGTCAACGTCGAACGTATTCCGTCCAAAGACGGCCAGCCCGAGGTCACGAACTTCCGCGTAAGCAGCGGCTCGTACCGCACGCCCGGTAACGTGGCCGTCGAGGGTGACTGGTCCAACGCTGCCTTTTGGCTGTGCGCCGGCGCCATCGGCTCCGATCCCATCACCGTCGAGGGTGTGTCCCTGAGCTCGGCCCAGGGCGACCGCAACGTGCTTGCCGCGCTTTCGCGCTTTGGCGCCCGCATCGTGCGCTCCACCAACGCCGCCACCGTGCAGTCCGACAAGCTCGCCGGCTTTGAGATGAGTGCCCACGACATCCCCGACCTGGTGCCCGTTATCTCGGCCGTGGCATCGCTGGCGCAAGGCCGCACGTTCATCCGCGATTGCGCCCGCCTGCGCATCAAGGAATCCGACCGTCTGGCCACTACCACCCGCGAGCTCACCGCACTGGGCGCACAGGTACGCATTGCCGGTGACGACCTCATCATCAAGGGTGTCGACGCCTTTACTGGCGGCGAGGTCGATTCGCACAACGACCACCGCATCGCCATGATGGCCGCCATCGCCGCGAGCCGCGCCACCGGCGAGGTCGTGATCCACGGCGCCGAGGCCGTCAACAAGTCCTATCCCGATTTCTTCGACCACTACCGCCTACTGGGCGGCAAGGTCACGCTCGAGGAGGAATAGCATGTCCTCGACCTTTGGCAACGTCTTGCACTTAAGCATCTTCGGCCAGTCGCACTCCCCCGCTATCGGCTGCTCGCTCGATGGCATTCCGGCAGGTATCGCCGTGGACCAGGAGCAGCTACAGTCCTTCCTCGAACGTCGCGCCCCCGGTCGCGACGAGACCGCGACCAAACGTCGCGAGGCCGACGCCGCGCATATCATCGCCGGTGTGGTCGATGGACACACCACCGGCGCACCCATCGCAGCGATTATTGAGAACACCAACACGCGCTCCAAGGATTACTCCGAGCTGCGCCGCAGGCCCCGTCCCGGACATGCGGACTTCCCTGCGCGCGTGAAGTATCACAACATGCACGATGTCGCTGGTGGCGGGCATTTTTCCGGCCGCCTAACGGCCCCCTTATGCATCGCCGGCGGCATCGCCCTGCAGGCACTCGAGGCCCGCGGTATCAAGGTCATGGCGCACGTCGCGCAGATCGGCGGCATCTCCGACCTGCCGATGGACGATATGGTCTATCGCGAGGCCGACCGCAAGGCGATCCTTACGAACGATCTGCCGTGCATTGACGCCGCCGCAGCCGGCCGCATGCGCGAGGAGATTCTTGCCGCGCGCGACGAGCTCGACAGCATCGGCGGCATCGTGGAGTGCGGCATTTACGGGCTTCCCGCGGGCATCGGCGACCCCATGTTCGACGGCATCGAGAACCGCATCGCGCAAATCGCGTTTGGCATTCCCGCCGTAAAGGGCGTGGAGTTTGGCATGGGCTTTGCCGTGGCCGCCATGCGCGGCAGCGAGAACAACGATCCGTATCGCATCGATGCCGAGACCGGCGAAATCGAGGCCGAGTCCAATAACGCCGGCGGCATCCTGGGCGGTATTTCGACCGGCGCGCCCGTCATGTGGCGCATGGCCGTAAAGCCCACGCCCTCCATCGGCCGCGAGCAGCAGACCGTGGACATGGACGCCATGGAAAATGCCGAGCTCTCGGTCCACGGCCGCCACGATCCCTGCATCGTCCCGCGCGCCGTCCCCGTAGCCGAGGCAGCCGCCGCCCTCGCGATTTGGGACGCCCTCCTCGAGGACGCCGCCCAGCTCTAACCCGACTCACCTGGGTTGCCTGCCAACTCAGCCGTTACGTGAAAGGGGCCTCCATGGACCTTGCCGATATTCGCCAGGCCATCGATGGCATTGACACCACCCTGCTCAGCAGCTTTATCGAGCGCATGGATATTGCCACCGAGGTCGCCAAGTCAAAAATCGAGATGGGCAAGGCCGTCTTCGACCCCGCCCGCGAGCGCTCCAAACTCAACGACCTCGCCAGCCGCGCGCCCGAGCGCTATGAGGCGCAGACCATCACTCTGTTCCGCCTCCTCATGAGCATGAGCAAGGCCGAGCAGCAGCGCTACATCAACGAGCTCAAGGGCATCACCGTCTCGCAAAAGGCCCACGCCACGGCTGCAGCCTTTGACACGCCCTTCCCTCAAACGGCCACAGTTGCCTGCCAGGGCGTGGAAGGTGCCTATAGCCAGATCGCCGCGTGCAAACTCTTCGACGTGCCCGACATCGCGTTTTTCGAGACCTTCGAAGGCGTTATGCGCGCTGTGCGCGACGGCTTCTGCGAGTTTGGCGTGCTGCCCATCGAGAACTCCACCGCCGGCTCGGTCAACGCCGTCTACGACCTGCTCGCCCAGTTCGACTTCCACATCGTGCGCTCGCTTCGCCTCAAGATCGACCACAACTTGCTCGTCAAGCCCGGCACCAAGCTCGCGGACATACGCGAGGTCTACAGCCACGGTCAGGCCATCGCGCAGTGCGCCAGCTTTATCGAGGCGCACGGCCTGCACGCCACCAAGTACCCCAACACAGCCATGTCGGCCGAGATGGTCGCCAGCTCCGAGCGCACCGATGTTGCCGCCATCGCATCGCGCAGCTGCGCGGCACTCTATGGCCTGGAGGTGCTGGAGCCCAACATTCAGGACTCGGACAACAACTACACGCGCTTTGTCGTCATCAGCCGCGAGCCGCGCGTCTACCCCGGCGCCAACCGCACCTCGCTCATGATCACCACGGCCAACGAGCCGGGCGCACTCTATCGTGTACTCGAGCGCTTCTACGCACTCAATATCAACCTCATCAAGCTCGAGAGCCGCCCCATCCCCGGCCGCGACTTTGAGTTTATGTTCTACTTTGATCTGGACTGCCCCTTTGGCAGCAAGGCCCTCGACGACCTGCTCGATTCCATCGACGACGTGTGCGAGAGTTTCACCTACTTTGGCAGCTACACGGAGGTGCTCTAGATGACCGATACCGCCGCAACCCGCCCCTACGGCGTGCTGGGCCGCGTGCTGGGCCACAGCTATACCCCGACCATCTACAAAGAGCTCGCGGGGCTCGAGTACGTGCGCTTTGAGCGCGAGCCCGAGGATCTTGCGGCCTTTATGACGGGCGACGAATGGGAGGGCACCAACGTGACCATCCCCTACAAGCGCGCCGTCATGGAATACCTGGACGAGCTGAGCCCGCTCGCCGAGCGCATGGGCAACGTCAACACCATCACACGCCTACCTGACGGTCGCCTGCGCGGCGACAACACCGACTACTTTGGTTTTCAGTGCCTGGTCGAGGAGTTGGGCGTAGAGGTTGCTGGCAAAAAGGTCCTCGTGCTTGGCGCCACCGGCGGTGCCGGCACCACGGCAAGCATGGTGCTCGGCGACCTGGGCGCCACCGTGGTGCCCGTGGGCCGCACAAGCGAGATCAACTACGACAACATCGCACAGCAGTCCGACGCCGCGCTGCTC
>CABVAS010000157.1 GCA_902496375.1 uncultured Collinsella sp. | reverse complement strand
AAAAGATCAAGTCGTCCTCGCAGACGCTCAAGCAGGAATACCTCGATACATACGAAGGAGGTGAATGACATGAAACTATTTGAACAGCTGAAGTCCAATGCGTCGCGCATGGCTGTCTACGCCATCCTCGTGGCAACGGCTTTATGCGGAATCGCGGCACCCGTCTATGCGCTCAACGGGGAGAAAGGCGATGTCGAACCCGCGTACATGGCTTCGACGGTTAAGGACCGGTACAAAGCCTTCTCTGGAGACACGTTTTACGTAGCAGAGTACGACACGACCTACCGTCAGCTTCGCTACAACAAGGGCTACGACTATCTAGGCGCAGAGGCAATCAGCTATACGTCGGGTTGGTACCGCTCCAACTATGGACACATAACCCAGTTCAAGTGTAACTACCGTGTGTACAACTAAAGCAACCGGCCGGGACGAGGGGTGACGCAAAAGCGTCGCCCCTCGTTTTTAACCATGTCAACTGAACCTAGTTCAGTTTGGTTGATTTCCGATCTCAGCCGAACACATTGAGCGGAAAGGCCGTTCCCGCAGTCAGTCGAACGTCCCCGGGGCCCTTCTCAGGCCCCGGGGACGGCATTTTCCCAGTTGAAGGAACGGTGGAGATGTGTTTCGATAGGTCAGATTCGTGTCGTTCCGAAAAGACCGTGAACCTTTTGTGGGACACGCGGCGCCGTGGTACCATAGCCGAGTTTGTTGTCTTGGTCGGAAACCAAGACGCCTTATGCGCTGATCGGTAACCAGCGCCTGACCAATAAGGAGTCCTACCATGAAGCAGGGTATCCATCCCCAGTATGTCGAGTGCACGGTGACGTGCTCCTGCGGCAACACCTTCAAGACGCACGCTACCGTGTCCGAGATGAAGGTTGAGCTTTGCAACGAGTGCCACCCGTTCTACACCGGCCAGCAGAAGTTCGTCGACACCGGTGGACGCGTCCAGCGCTTCGCCGACAAGTTCGGTGGCGCCGCTGCCGCCCAGCTCAAGAAGGCCGAGGAGGCCAAGGCTGCCAAGGCTGCCAAGGCTGCTGAGGCCGAGGCCGCTCGCAAGGCCGCCGCTGAGGCTAAGGCTGCCGAGAAGGCTAAGCGTGCCGCTAAGTTCGCCGAGGAGGCTGCCAAGCAGGCTGCTGAGGCTCCCGCAGAGGCTCCCGTCGAGGAGGCCGCTGCCGAGGCCGAGACTACCGAGGCTGCTGAGTAAATAGCTCGCCGCGGAATCACTCGCATTCATGGCATAAGGGCCGCGCATCCGTTTGGGTGCGCGGCCCTTTTCTTTTTATTGGTGCAGGCTAACCCGTTCCCATTGCACCAGATTGGTGCGAAGGGGACGGGTTGGTTTGCACCAAATGGCAGAGTGACGGCGTTTTCCCAGATAAAACCTGCCAAAATAAACCAGTCCCTTTTTGGCAGGTCGGTCGGGTCGTAGTTATTACGTGGCGGTCGAGGTCGACCGTATAGGCCGCGCCTTGTTTGGCTAAAGTACAATCATCTGTGTTTAACTCGCCCGCAGCTGCACGGCGTGGGCGATGGCCAAAAAGGAAAACCACATGGGATTCATGTCAAAGCTGCTGTCCTTTGGATCCGATAAGGACCTTAAGCGCTACTACAAGATCGTCGACCAGATCAACGGTCTTGAGCCCCAGTTTGAGAAGATGACCGAGGAGGAACTCCGCGCCCAGACCGATAAGTTCCGCGAGCGTTACGCCAACGGCGAGTCGCTCGACGACATGCTTCCCGAGGCCTTTGCCACCGTGCGCGAGGCTTCCAAGCGCATCACGGGCATGCGCCACTTTGACGTACAGCTCATCGGCGCCATGGCGCTTCATGAGGGTCATATTGCCGAGATGAAGACCGGCGAGGGCAAGACGCTCGTCTCCACCTTGGCCGGCTACCTCAACGCTATCGCCGGCAAGGGCGTGCATGTCGTTACCGTCAACGATTACCTGGCAAAGCGCGACTCCGAGTGGATGGGCCGCATCTACAAGTACCTGGGCATGACCGTCGGTCTGCTCCAGAACAACATGCCGCTCGAGCTCAAGCGCCCGGCCTACCAGGCAGACGTCACTTACGGCACCAACTCCGAGTTCGGTTTCGACTACCTGCGCGACAACATGGTCACCCGTCCCGAGCAGCGCGTGCAGCGCGGCCACCATTACGCCATCGTCGACGAGGTCGACTCCATCCTGATCGATGAGGCCAGAACGCCGCTCATCATCTCGGGTGCCGGCACCAAGTCCGCCAGCACCTACAAGGACTTCGCGCGTGCCGTGCGCGGCCTTGAGCGCGGCGAGGACGTGTCGCACGACATGCTCACCGCCACCGAGGACGTGGAGCCCACGGGCGACTATGTCATGGACGAGGCCAAGCACACCATTGCCGCCACCGAGCGCGGCCTTAAGAAGATCGAGCGCCGCCTGGGTATCGAGGACATCTATGCCGACCTTTCGGGCCAGCTGGTCAACCACCTGCAGCAGGCGCTGAAGGCCCAGTACATGTTCCATCGCGACAAGCAGTACGTGGTCACCAACGGCGAGGTCAAGATCGTCGACGAGTTCACCGGCCGCATCATGGAGGGCCGCCGCTATTCTGAGGGCCTGCACCAGGCCATCGAGGCCAAAGAGGGCGTGCTCGTACGCGAGGAGAACCAGACCCTGGCCACCATCACCCTGCAGAACTACTTCCGTCTGTATGACAAGCTTTCCGGTATGACCGGCACGGCACTTACCGAGGATGCCGAGTTCCGCGAGATCTACAAGCTGCCCGTCGAGGTCATCCCCTCCAACAAGCCCGTGCAGCGCGTGGACCACGAGGACCTGGTATATCGTACCATCCAGGCCAAGTACAACGCCGTTGCCGACGACGTCGAGCGACGTCACGCCAAGGGACAGCCGGTCCTGGTGGGCACCGTCTCCATCGAAAGCTCCGAGAAGCTGTCCGCCGCCCTTACCAAGCGCGGCATCGCGCACGAGGTTCTCAACGCCAAGCATCACGAGCGCGAGGCCCACATCGTTGCCCAGGCCGGACGCTACGGCGCCGTGACCATCGCTACTAACATGGCCGGTCGTGGTACCGACATCCTGCTGGGCGGCAACCCCGACGAGCTGGTGCGCGAGCGCCTTGAGTACGAGGGCCTGACCATGGAGGACGTGACGCCCGAGCAGCTCGAGCAGTTTAACGCCGAGGCCAAGGAGACCTGCAAGGCCGAGCGCGAGCGCGTGCTTGCCGCCGGCGGCCTGACCGTTATCGGAACCGAGCGCCACGAGTCCCGTCGTATCGACAACCAGCTGCGCGGCCGCTCCGGTCGTCAGGGCGATCCGGGCGAGACCCAGTTCTACCTGTCGCTCGAGGACGACCTCATGCGCCTGTTCGGCGGCGACAAGATGGACCGCGTCTCCAAGATGATGGTCACGGCCGACATGGGCGACGACATGCCCATCCAGCACAAGATCATCTCCAAGGCCGTCGAGAGCGCCCAGCACAAGGTCGAGAGCATCAACTTCTCCATGCGTAAGAGCGTCCTTGAGTACGACGACGTCATGAACAAGCAGCGCCAGGTCATCTACGCCGAGCGCAATAAGATTCTGGACGGCAAGGACCTGACCGACCACATCACCGAGGTCATGCACGACACCGTGTACCGCTGCGTGCAGGAGTTCTGCACCAAGGACAGTCACGATGGCGAGCGCGACCTGGAGGGCCTGCGCAAGTGGGTTGTGGAGCTCACCGGCCACATCGATACGCCGAAGTTCCCCGACGAGGATTATGAGGCCCTGGCTGCCGATGTCCTGGCTTACGTAGAGAAGTGCTACAACATGAAGGCCGAGCGCTTGGGCGAGGACCTGATGCGCGAGCTCAACACCCAGGTCATGCTGCGCGTCATCGATACCCGCTGGATGAACTACCTGCAGGAGATGGACTACCTCAAGACCGGCATCGGCCTGCGCGGCTTTGGCCAGCGCGACCCGCTGGTTGAGTACAAGACCGAGGCCTACGGCGCGTTCCAGATACTCGTCGATACCATGTACGAGGATTACCTGCGTACGGTTCTGCGCATCGAGATCAAGGCTGCCCCGCGTGCCGTGGAGCACAAGGAGGAGCCCGCGCTCGAGGGTGCGCACTTCTCCGGTCCTGCCGAGGTCGATGGTGACAACGGCGGCTCGGTGCTGCGCAAGCAGGCGCAGGTGCAGGCCCGCACAGCTGTCCAGGGTGGTCCGGCTGCCGTCAACAACGGTGGCAAGGTGACCACCTATCGCAAGTCCGAGAGCGACGATCCGTACGTCAACGTGGGCCGCAACGACCCGTGCCCCTGCGGTAGCGGCAAGAAGTTTAAGTACTGCCACGGCAGGAATCGTTAATGGCTGAGGCTTTAGAGGTAACGCCCGCCGAGCTGGACGCGTTTGCGGACCGGCTCGGTGAGGTCGAGTC